>JBLMXV010000144.1:0-3968 GCA_050257935.1 Chloroflexota bacterium | reverse complement strand
CGGCCGCCTGAGCAGTGACATTGCTGCGGTGCTCAAGACCCTGCCTCAGCAAAAAGCGGTGTCCGGCGGCGGATAGGAGTCCTGCTCAGCGCCCATACGCGGCACGTCGGTCGGTAACGTGTTGGAGCGGGAGGGTTCTTAGCATCGGGGGGTATCACTCCCTGTGCGGACCGTTCACTCCTCGATAATAGACACAGTGACCCGCTGGCGCACTTCCTTCCCGTCGACTCGTATGACGAGAGAGATACCGTTCTCGCCTTTAGGCAGAATCCCGCATGAGAAGCCGCTTTCGCCTGGACGGACATCATCATGAGTGACGGGCGAGTAAGCGGTGGCCTTCCACGGGCATATGACTTTTGTGAGCGTCCCCTCAGGACCGATGCTCTCGGGAGGACGTTTCTTCAACTCCTTCATTTGGTCTCTCGCCGGAACGCCTTTGAATCCGAAGACACCCAGTTCGCGTCCGTCGTGGATGTACCTGGTTTCGTTCCAGTCAAGATCGATCGTCCTTTCGGTCTTGTTACGGACCGCCAGACGAAAGGAATCGTAAAATGCCCCATCTCCGCGGAGCGGCTCCAATTCAGCTCTGAACACATCAGTGTCCGCAGCCTGCACGGCAGGACGGCTTGTCCAGGTTTTTGACGGCGCACATCCACCGGCCACGAGCACAACCAAAGCCAGAGCGAGGAGCGATTTCCCCATGTCCACTCACCTCCAGGTCGTTTTGCATCAAGCGAGTACCATCATATATGCAAATGTGAAGGCTTTGCAAGTGAGCGGCGCCACAGGGATTATGGTGTCGTGAAGCACGGTGCTGACACCGATTGTCTGGGCTTCCGTCTTTCAGTATTCTTTAAGAATCGGGGGATCTGACTAAGTGGAGGTTAAGTCGAATGGCACAAAAACTCTGTCTGTGTCAAGGAGATGTCTGTTAGGACAGGCTCATTCCTTGCTCGTACCGTGAAACCAGCTCGATGTCATGCTCGTTGAGCGCCTCCGAGAGGTCGAATACCTTCCCCGAAAATGCGTAGTCATCGAAAGGCACGTCGATAACCATGTTCGCGTGCCCGCACGTCGGACACGCGACGGAGAACTCGACCGAGCCGTTGTTAAAGCGTTTTCTGACGAAGTCAGACGCCGCTTCATGCTCGACCCTCTCGAAGCAGTTCTCACACTCGAGATACACTTTTTTCACCTCCTTTCCGCTGAGGTTCTCACAGCAAACCGGCTCCTTACCGGATACCGGCAGACCGTGAGCGCAGGGCTTCACCTTGGCGCTGTCAAAGCGCTCCGACAATGGTGCGCTGTTGAGACTGTCGATCATATTCTTTGGGCTTTCTTTCCCATCACAAGCTGAAACGTCCTGCTTACTTAATTTGTATCACAGAATGGAGCGTTTGTCCAGTGTCGATCGTGAGTTGCCGAGAATCCTGGAACACCCCGGGGACACATGTATTTGATTACACGAGCGGAATGAACGCGGAGCACGTCCGGCATCAAGAAGTCACACGTTATGTGGCGGCGGGCTTCACCTCTGCTCCGACGGCGCATCGGATTGATCGTCTGAAGGCTGTTGGTGCCCTGCGGCGGGATTGACTGAAGGGGTTTCAGTACGATCCAGGTGTATGTCGTCCCATGCTGCCCCATCATCGATCGGCTCCAGGTGGGAAAACACGGTGACATTCGGTAATGCACGGGCCAGGTCGGTCTCGATGCGCTCCAGGAACTGGTGACCGTGATGGACTGTCCATGTGCCGGGAACGAGCAGGTGAAGAGACACAAACCGGCGTGCTCCGGCCCGGCGGGTGCGAAGCGCATGGTATTTCACCCCAGCCTGACTGTGCTGCTCGAGCACTCGAGATATGACGGCCTGCTCGTCTGCAGGCAGCGCCCTATCCATGAGGCCCGATACAGACTCGCGCATGATGCGGACTCCCGACCGGACGATGTTGGCGGCGACTATGAGAGCAACTATGGGATCCAGTCGTGCCCAGCCGGTCGCGGCTACGGCGCCGACCCCTAGTAACACTCCCGCAGAGGTCCACACATCCGTGAGAAGGTGTTGGGCGTTGGCTTCCAAGGTGATGGAACGGTGCCGCTTCGCGGTGCGGAGCAGGACGAGCCCGACCCCGAGGTTGACGAGAGACGCAACGACGGAAACGCCCAGTCCCAGCCCGACCTGTTCCAGCGGTTTCGGGTTCACGAGTCGTTCGAAGGCTGCGACGGCGATGCTCACCGCGGCGAGGACGATCAGGGACCCCTCTACACCGCTGGAAAAGTATTCCGCCTTGTCATGCCCGTAGGGGTGTTCCTCATCGGCCGGGCGAACGGCGATGGTCAGCATTGCAAGTGCCATAAGAGCACCGGCAAGATTGACTACAGATTCGAGCGCATCCGAGAGCAATCCGACCGAACCTGTGAGGAGGTACGCGACGGCCTTGAGCCCGATGGTGATCACTGCAGCGGCGATCGAAAGCCACGCAAAACGGACGAGGGAAGAGCGGTTGTTGGTGAGTGCTGTCACGGTTTATAAGGGCGAACGATCATGTCTGAACAACAGTGATGTCAGGTATCCTAGGAAAGCAGTGTCTCAGCGCCCGTGCGGCGCTCTTCAGTCTCTTGTCTCCGAATCCTGGCCGGGAGGCTTGTAGTACGTTTTCTTTCTCTGCAGGTATTCCTGCTCAACGTGCCCGCCGTAATCGTGGGGATACTTGTAGCCGGCGCCCCGGCCCAGTTTCTTCGCGCCCGGGTAATGGCTGTCCTTCAAATGATCCGGGATGCCCATGGTCTCCTCGGTCCCGATGTCCTCGAGTGCCGCCTCGATCGCGGCATAGCAGGCGTTGCTCTTCGGTGCGAGGGATATGTATATCGCAGCCTGAGCGAGGGGTATCCTTCCCTCGGGCATACCGACGAACTCGACAGCCCGCAGGGCAGCGGTCGCAACGAGCAGCGCCATAGGATCGGCGTTTCCCACATCCTCAGACGCACAGATCACGATCCTCCTCGCGATGAAACGGGGGTCCTCTCCCGCGTAGATCATTTTTGCGAGGTAGTAGAGCGCAGCGTCGGCATCGGAACCCCTCATGCTTTTTATGAACGCAGAGATGGTGTCGTAGTGCTGGTCACCTGCCTTGTCGTACACGACCGCCTTCTTCTGGATCGACTCTTCCGCGATCCCGAGGGTGATATGTATAGTACCCTTATCGTCGGGAGGAGTGGTAAGGGCGGCGATCTCGAGGGCGGACAGCGCCTTTCGGGCGTCTCCGTCGGACATCTTCGCGATATGATGAAGGGCGTCATCGTCCGCAGTGACGGAGAGGGCGCCGAGACCCAATTCGCGGTCGTGGATCGCCCTGTCGAGGGTCCTGAGCAGGTTATCCTCGGAGAGCGGCTTTAGTTCGAAGACCTGGCTCCTCGAGAGAAGAGCCGAGTTGACGTAAAAGAACGGGTTTTCGACGGTGGCGGCGATCAGGATAATGGCGCCTTCTTCCACGTCGGGAAGAAGGGCGTCCTGCTGCAGCTTGTTGAATCGGTGTATCTCGTCGAGGAACAGTATTGTGCGGATCCCTTTCGCTTTCCGCATCCTCGCTGACTGGATCGCTTTTCTCAGATCGTCGAGACCCGCGGTGGCTGCGTTGAACCATTCGAAGTGGGCCTTGGTCCGAGCGGCGATGACCTTCGCGAGGGCTGTCTTGCCGGTGCCCGGAGGCCCATAGAGTATAAGCGACGTGACCCTGTCCGCCTCTATCGCTCGTCTCAGGAGTTTCCCCTCCCCGAGTATATGTTCCTGCCCTACGTACTCGGAGAGGCTCCCGGGGCACATCCGGTGGGCAAGGGGACCTGTCGCCGCGGCCTCCGGTTCCGGCATGTCGTCGAAAAGGTCCATCACGCGACCCCGCCGAGCATTCTTATGAAGGGCTCTACTAGGTTCATATCGTAGCCTCCGGTCTCCTCAACGACAATGGAAA
>JBLMXV010000143.1:0-15008 GCA_050257935.1 Chloroflexota bacterium | reverse complement strand
GTTGTCGGCGGGAGGAACAGCGCGAACACCTCGCAACTCGCCAATCTCTGCCTTGCCATGGGAGTGCCCACGTACCACGTGGAAACATCTCAGGAGCTCCGGGATGAGTGGTTTGCCGGTGCCGAAGTGGTGGGTGTGACTGCAGGGGCGTCTACACCAGACTGGATCATAGGAGAGGTCGAAGAGTGCATCAGGGATAGAGGAGGGAATGGATAATCATGGATTTCCATGTCAGGGATGAAACAAAGGATCTGGAGAAGATTTATGAGGAGACCCTCCACAAGGTTTCCCGCGGCGATATCAGGAAGGGCAGGATTGTCAGTATCAGGCCTGACGGGGTGATCGTCGATATCGGCTATAAATCGGAGGGAGTCGTTCCGGTTTCCGATTTCACTGAAGAGGAGCTCTCGCAGCTGCAGGAAGGCGGCGAGCTAGAAGTGCATGTGGATCGGATAAACGACCAGGAAGGCATCGTCACCGTCTCGAAAGAGCGGGCATCGAAGATCAGGGCGTGGGAGGCGCTCACCGCGGCCCATGCTGCCGGTGAAGAAGTGACGGGAACTATCGTTGAGAAGACCAAGGGCGGGTTGCTCGTCAATGTCAAGGGCGTAAGGGCCTTTCTCCCTTCTTCGCAGCTCGACATCAAGGCGGTCAGAGACCTCGACCCCTTTATCGGCCAGACCCTTACCCTGAAAATCCTGAAGCTCACGCCGCCGAGGCAGTCCGCTGACTCCGCAGGGAGGAGCGCGGGTACTTCCCTCGTGGTTTCACGCAGGGTTTTGCTTGAGGAAGAGAGGAACAAGAAGAAAGAGGAAACCCTCAAAACGCTCGTCGAAGGGGCACTTGTCAACGGCATGGTGAAGAATATCACTGACTATGGTGTCTTCGTTGACCTTGGCGGCATAGACGGTCTTCTGCACATATCCGATATCTCCTGGGGAAGGGTAGGGCACCCGTCGGAGTTTTTTGCGGTGGGAGACGAGAGGGAGTTTATAATCCTCAAGTACGATCCCGGGACCGAGAAGGTGACCCTTGGCTATAAACAGAAAAAGCCTGACCCCTGGGCCTCTGTGGAGGAGAAATACTCGCCGGGGCTGAAGGTAAAGGGCAAGGTCGTGAACATCGTCGACTACGGTGTATTCGTCGAGGTCGAAGAGGGCCTCGAAGGCCTGATCCACATCTCTGAACTCGATTGGGCACCGAGACCGAAACACCCCTCGAAGTACGTCTCCGCCGGGGAGGACATAGAGACTGTCGTGATCAGCGTGAACCGGGAGGAGAGACGGCTGTCTTTGGGGCTCAAGCAGCTTAAGCCGAAGCCATGGCAGATCGTCGGCGAGCGGTACCAGGTGGGACAGCGAGTTACTGGACGGGTCAAGACGCTTACCGATTTCGGCGCCTTTGTGAGACTCCCTGAGGGGGTTGACGGACTTGTCCACATCTCGGATCTTTCGTGGACCAAACACATCAAGCATCCCTCGGAGGTGCTCAGGAAAGGGCAGAGAGTGGATGCTGTTGTCCTCGGTCTCGAGCCTGACAAAGAGAGGATGGCGCTCGGGATAAAGCAACTCGTCCCCGATCCCTGGAAGGATGAAATACCTGCGCTGTTCAGGCTTGGGCAGGAGTTCAAGGGGAAGGTGCTCAGACTCACAGACTTCGGAATCTTCGTCGAACTCGAAGGCGGCGTTGAGGGCCTCGTATACTCCTCTGAGGTCGACACATCGAAGGAACTGAAAGAGGGCGACGAAGCGTGGGTAAGGGTCATAAAGGTGAACACCGAGGAGCGGAAGATTGGGCTCAGCATGAAGCACATCAAGACCCATGAAGGCTAAACGGGTTTTTCTCATCATCGCGTTCTTCCTTTTGTTTCTCGCCATCCTCAGCGCATTTCTGGCTCTAGTACAGCGCGAGATACCCCTGAAGGACAAAGTGGCCCTTGTGAGGGTAGAGGGGCCTATTCTTCAGTCAAAGTCGGTGGTCGAGGAGATCAAGGGGTATGTGAAGGACAAGGGCATAAAGGCGATCGTCCTGAGGGTCGACAGTCCAGGCGGCGGCGTCGTCGCATCACAGGAGATTTACGAGGAAGTCAAGAAGGCATCTGCAGTGAAGAATGTCGTCGTGTCCATGGGCGCGGTGGCAGCTTCTGGCGGCTATTACATATCGGCGGCGGCGAACCGAATCGTGGCTAATCCAGGCACGATCACGGGTTCGATCGGAGTCATCATGGAGGTGCCGAACATAAAGGGGCTCCTCGAAAAGCTGGGCATAAAATCCGAGGTGGTCAAGAGCGGAAAGCACAAGGACCTCGCATCGGTGTTCAGGGGCATAGGGCCCGAGGAACGGGCTATTCTACAGGGAGTGATGGACGACGTGCATGAACAGTTCATCCAGGCCGTTGCCGACGGGCGAAAGATGGAGATCGATGAAGTGAAAAAGATCTCTGACGGCAGGATCTTCTCGGGCCGGCAGGCGCAGGAAATCGGCCTCGTGGACGAGATTGGTGACCTCGACCACGCAGTGAAGACCGCTGCAAAGTTGGCCGGCATAGCGGAGGAACCCGAGATCGTGACCAAGAAAGAACGCTCGCTCATTTTCGACTTGCTGAGCGGCGGGGGAACGCATGGCCAGGGCCTTGGGTTCCTGCCGCAAGTGGAACTCAAATACCAGTTTATGCCGTGATGGGTCGAAATCCCGGACAGATGCGGGGCCATTGTTCGTTACATTACATAAGGTTACGGAGGTGGGGATGACAAAATCGGTGCTTATAGACAAGGTGACGGAAAAGGTCGAGGGGTTAACCAGGAAGCAGGTTGAGGCGATCATTTCCACCGTTTTCGAAGGGATGAAGGAGGCCCTCGCGAGGGGCGAAAAGATCGAGATCAGGGGCTTCGGGAACTTCAGGCTCAAGCAGAGGGACGCGAAGACCGCGAGAAATCCCAAGACGGGTGAGAAGGTCCAGGTGCCCACGAAGAAGGTAATCCACTTCAAGATCGGCAAGCCTTTCCACCTCTCGCTGAACAAAGAGTCGTAGGAATTATCATCCTCTCATCGTAGTCTTCTCGAGGTGGGGCGGCCTTCATGTTCCGGGAGGGGACGACCGCCTGCCTGCATGCGATATGGAACGGAGGGACTTCCTCAAGAAGGCGGTAAAGGCCGTCTTTGCCTTCTTTGTGCTGGTCGTTGTCTCGGCCCTTGCGTATGTCTATCCCTTCCGCATCAGAAAGCCGAGTCTGCGGTTCTTTTACCTGGCAGATGAGGATGACTTGCCGAGAAGAGGCGTGAGACGCATGGATTTCAGGTATGTGCTCGGGGAACGGGAGGTCGTCACGAGGGTCTATGCAGTCGCCACGGAGAAGGGTGTGACCGTCTTCTCCCCCATATGCACCCACCTTGGTTGTTTCGTGAACTGGGACAGCAGAAAGAAGGAGTTCATCTGCCCCTGCCATGCGGGAAGGTACTCAGTGGACGGCAAGGTGATAGGGGGGCCTCCTCCGAGACCGCTTACCGAGTTGCCCCTGAGTATCGTCGACGGGAAGGCCTACCTTGGGGTGAAGGTCTAGTGGGCAGGATATTCGACTTTATAGACGAGCGATTCGCTGTCCGCAAGCCGCACAAGAGATTTCTCAGGAGGACCGTACCGGAGGACCTGAACTACAGCTACTGTCTCGGCGGGATGGCATTCACCTATTTCATCGTGCTCGTCTGCACCGGGTTCCTCCTGGCGCTTCACTACGTCCCCTCGGAAAGAGAGGCGTACCAGAGCGTGGTGATGATCACTGAAGGGGTTCCCCTGGGCTGGCTGGTGAGGGGCCTTCATAAGTGGTCCGCCACCCTTTTCATCGCCTTCACCATGCTCCATTCCATCCGTGTCTTCGCCTCTCGTGCCTACCGACACCCAAAGGAACTCAACTGGATGGCGGGTGTGCTCGCCTTCGTGTTCGCCATGGGATCGGGATTCACGGGTTATCTGTTGCCTTGGGACCAGAAGGCGTACTGGGCTACCGAGGTAGGAACATCGATGGCGAGAACGGTTCCCTTGGTGGGGGAACAACTCATGTTCACGGTACGGGGAGGCGCGGGAGTCGACGGTGCCACGTTGGTCCGTTTTTACAGTCTCCATGTGCTGTTCCTGCCGGCGGTCACGGCGGTGCTTCTCTGGGCACATTTCCACATGGTGAAACGACAGGGCATCTCAAAGAATCTGTAGTGTTGAGTGCTTTGTCAGTCGGTATGACAGATCCCCAGGGGGCGGAGGATTCCTGTGTCCGGTCGGGCAGTCTGGAGAGAGCGTGAGCGAACGGGACGACACTGGTAAGGTGGAAAAGAAGTTCTACCCCGAGTACCTCTCGGAGGTGCTGGTCGTGGTCTTCGTCTGCTTCGAGATTGTCATTGTCCTTGCACTGCTTTTCCCGCCGCAGATCGGAAGGGCTATAGATTTCACGAGACAGTTTCAGCCGAGGCCGGAGTGGTACTTCCTCTGGCTCTTTCAGCTCGTGGGATATTTCCCTGGTAACAGCGCGGTAGTCGGTACCGTGATTATACCGTTTGTGTGCGTGATGCTGCTGCTTCTTCTTCCGTTTCTCGACCGCGGAAGACGGGGCCGCCTCAGGGCGTACGCGGCAGGGGGCACGCTGCTGCTGCTCTTCCTGGTCCTGACGCTGCTGAGCATCTGGTGACTCGATGAAGAACCTTTCCTTTCTCGCCGGCATTGAGCATTCCCTCGAAAAGGAGGACCTCCTCTGCTATGGCTACGACGCCTCCTATGCCGAGGCGAGGCCGCCCGTTGCCGTGGCGTGGCCGAGGAAAGCCGACGACGTGGCGAAGATCGTGAAGGGCGCGGGCGACAACTCCCTCGCTGTCGTGCCGCGGGGTGCCGGTACGGGAATGAGCGGCGCAACTGTCCCGACGGGTGGCGACACCATCGTGGTGAGTCTTGAGAAGATGCGGAAGATGCTTGATGTGGACACGAGGAACATGACTGTTGTCGTGGAGCCCGGGCTTGTCAACGGGAGGCTCCAGGAGGAGGCCGAGGCGCTGGGCTACTTCTATCCCCCCGACCCTGCCAGCATGAAGACATGCACCATCGGGGGCAATGTGGCGACAAATGCGGGCGGACCGAGAGCACTCAAGTACGGCGTTACACGGGACTATGTGATGAGCGTCGAGGCCGTACTTCCGGATGGCACTATCATGACCATTGGCGGGAAGACTTACAAGCGCACCGTCGGCTACGATCTGAGGCACCTTCTGGTCGGCTCGGAAGGGACACTTGCGGTTTTCACAAAGGTCAGACTCAAGATTCTGCCTCTGCCCGACGACGTCCTTACGCTGCTTGTGCTCTTCAGAGACCTCGGGCCCTGCGGCGAGGCGGTTCCCAAAATACTGTCCTCCCGGGTCATACCGAGAACGATGGAGTTTCTTGACAGGTCTTCCATGGAGGCGGTGGAACGCTACAAGCCGACGGGCCTTCCCCGTGACGCGGAAGCTCTGCTCCTTATCGAGCTCGACGGCCATCCCGCGACGATCAGGAGAGAGGCGGAAAAGGTCGATGACATCTGCCGGGGATTCGGGGGGGAGACGGTCGTTGCAGAGGACGAACTGGCGCGGGCCCGGCTCTGGGAGGCCCGGAGATCTCTCTCCCCCGCCCTCTACCAGATCAAGCCTAACAAGATCAATCAGGACGTCGTCGTCCCGAGGACGATGATCACCGAACTCCTCCTCCGTCTCAGGGCTCTGTCCGAGGAGAGCGGGATAAGGATCGTGAGTTTCGGCCACGCGGGAGACGGGAACATGCATGTGAATATCATGGTCGATGCGACGGACCGGGAAGAGTACGCGAGGGGACTCAACATTGTGAGAAAGGTCTTCCAGACGGCCCTCGATCTCGGCGGTTCGATCTCGGGAGAGCACGGAATCGGGATCCTCAAGGCACCCTACATCGGAATGGAACTCCGAGAGAGGGAACTCTCGCTCATGAAGCAGATCAAGGCCCTGTTTGACCCGGCTGGCATATTGAATCCGGGCAAGATATTCGGCTGACGGGGAGAGGAGTGCCGTCTTCGCGGCATAGCCTTGATTATTCATGCGTGTGGGAAACAGCAGCGGTATCGCTCGGAATGTCCTTTCGCCACCGCCGCCCTGACTCTGATAGCGAGGCTTCTGAATAATGTGACACTTGGCCCGCCGGGTGGGACCGTGACGAATATTTGCGCGGCTTTACCTTTCCTGTGTAAACTTAGTCCTGAAGTCCCGCCGTGCGAGTCTCTGAATGCGTCAGCGTGGCTCTGCAGTTGCCCGAAGGTCGCTGGACCGGGCGGCTGGGAAAGACGTGTTGCTTATTTTCGAAGATGACGGCTGAGGACGGTGAGCGGTTCTCACAAGTATGAGGTGGATAACCGTTCTGCATGAGCGGATCACGAAGAGGGGTCATGTCAGATACGTCAGTGGGCAACAAGAAGATCATGCTGTGGAGGCTCCTGAAACAGGCGTTCCTGAAGGCGCGCGAAAACGTGCGGCAGAAGAGCGGCGTCGCTGTGCGGGTGCCATCGCCTGAGCACTTTGCGATCAATGTTTTGAACGAGCACTACGGGAAGCGGAAGAGCGCGAAACCAAGAAACTACACGGCAGAGGAACTTGATCATGCGGTTGCTGTGTCCCAGAGCCACGGCTTTCTGAAGGCCCTTGAGCATGCCATCTCCGAGGTCGCCTCGTCACGGCAAGGTCAGCCTCAGCAGCCTGAGACGCAGGCAGTCCACAAGGTCGTGGCGAAGCAACACCCGGAGGCGGTCAAGCACCCTGAGACGAAGCAGCACCCCGAGTCAGTCAAGCCGGCCGAGACGAAGCATCTGCAGGAAGCACCCAAGACCCCCGAGTCGCGTGAACTGCGCAGGGTGAGGGAGGAGATCGAACGGCTGGGCGGCGAGGTGCGGAACATCAAGAGCCTTGGCATCGGCCGCTACGAGGTAGAAGTGGCAACACCGCTCTCTGTTTATTGTGACAAGGGTACCGAGGAGGAAATACTCAGACAGGTAGAGCGAGACGTCGCGACGTCCCGAGCCGGATGACCCGTGCAACGGGACAGAAGGTCGTGGGGTGGTCATGCAATGTCTTTTACGGCGCCGTGCTGCTGGCTGTCTGCGCTGCAGTTTCATGCTCCCCAGGGGAAGTGCGGACGAGCGCACACACGGCGGTCGCCTCGTGGTACGGTCAAGAATTCGAAGGGAGGCGGACCGCTTCAGGCGAACCCTTCGACAAAGATGCTCTTTCCGCCGCACACCGTGAGTTCCCCTTCGGGACGAGGCTTAAGGTCACCAATCTGTCGAACGGCAGAAGCGTCATCGTCGTCGTCAACGACAGAGGGCCATTCGTTACAGGCCGCGATATCGATCTTTCCTATGCTGCAGCCCGGGAAATAGGCCTTGTGGGTCCGGGGACCGGTGAGGTCCTGATAGAGTATCTGGGAAGGGACGAATCGTATGTCAGGGAGATCGTGTACGCGAGCAGCAGGGGGCCTTATGTCATTCAGGTCGGATCGTTCAGGGAGTCGGCCAATGCGATACTTCTGAAGACAGCGCTTGATGCGAAGTACCGCGGTGTGTACATTGCCGAAGGCGAAGTCAACGGCAGGGTTCATTACCGCGTGAGAATCGGCATCGTGGAGGAAAAGGAAGAGGCCTCGAGGATTGCGAAGGCCCTTGCTGCCGAAGGTTACAGGGCTCTCGTCATCCGTTACGACAACGAGGATCATGAGATTCTCGATGCTGACTGACGGATGCCCCCGATTGCGCGCCGCGCAGAAGATGACTGGCGAGTGGCGTCAAGTCGCGATTTGCCTGATATGGAGGATGAGGAATGGATATCCTTCTTGACGATGCCGAGGTCCGTATCCTCGGGTGCCTGATTGAAAAGGAGATGACAACTCCCGAGTATTACCCCTTGTCATTGAACGCACTGACGAACGCCTGCAATCAGAAATCGAACCGCAACCCCGTCGTTTCCTTCACCGAGGCTGATGTGGGGCTGAAGCTGAACGGCCTCCAGAACAAGGGTCTTGCAGGGAAAATGCTCGCACCAGGCAGCCGCGTCACGAAGTACCTCCACGCCGTGCTCGACCGGTTCGACCTTTCACGGGAGGAACTGGCTGTCCTTTGCGAACTCATGCTGCGCGGTCCCCAGACAGCGGGAGAGATTCGTTCCCATGCCGGGAGAATGGCCCCTCTGGAGACTCTGGGAGATGTTGAGAACACTCTCCGGGGGCTGGCCGATCACGAACCGCCGCTGGTTGCAAAACTCCCGAAGGAAGCTGGCAGGAAAGAGTGCAGATACGTGCAGCTCTTTTCAGGGGGCCCGGCCGCCGAACAGACCGGCGTCGAAATGCTCTCTGACGCCGGGTCCGGATCGGCGACGGGAGATGAGAGGATAAGCCGCTTGGAGGAGGAGATCGCTCGGCTCAGAAGTGAAGTGGAGGACCTCAGGCGGGCCTTCACGGAGTTCAGGTCGCAATTCTGATGCCGACTATTCACGCCTCGTCAGTGCCATGACGGTGGCCACTTTGCTTGCGTCACAGTTGCATTGCGGGGCAGAGCGGAGCGCCTCAAAGCCTTTCTGAATGCGATGAGATTCAATTCAGAGCGATGTGTCCTCGAATTCAGTGCCGGCGTGGTGCACCAGTGCCCTCAAGGGTGGTTTTATGATGAATGAGGTATCGCACAGAAAGGTTTCCGGCATCTCCGCCCTGCCCATTATAGCGTTTCTTGTGCAAGACCTAGATTTGCCGGCTGCTGGCTTCTGACGAGTTACAGACCGGTTCTTCAGCGCTGGAGCAGTTTTGCCGCATCCTTTGCGAAGTAGGTGAGTATGAGGTCGGCACCCGCCCGCTTGATCGACATGAGAATCTCCATCATCGCACGCTCCTCGTCGATCCATCCGAGTTGAGCCGCGGCCTTTACGAGGGAGTACTCGCCGCTTACGTTGTACGCCGCCACGGGGAGGTCGAATGCCGAGCGCACATCGGAGATGATGTCGAGGTAGGAAAGGGCCGGCTTCACCATGACTATGTCCGCGCCTTCTTCTATGTCTAAGGCTACCTCGCGCATAGCCTCGCGCCTGTTCGCCGGGTCCATCTGGTATGAGCGGCGGTCCCCGAACTGAGGGGTCGACTCGGCCGCCTCCCTGAACGGACCGTAAAACGCAGAGGCGTACTTTGCAGCGTAAGACATGATCGGCAGATCACTGTACCCTTCGCTGTCGAGAGCCTCTCGTATTGCCGCTACCCTTCCGTCCATCATGTCCGAAGGGGCGACCATGTCAGCCCCGGCCCTCGCATGTGACAGCGCTTCCTTTGCAAGCAGCGTCAAGGTCCTGTCATTGTGGACTTCACCCTGCTCGATGACACCGCAATGACCGTGGCTCGTGTACTCGCACATGCAGACGTCGGTGATGACGTAGAGTTCAGGAACGCCGCCCTTGATTGCCCTGATAGCGTTCTGGACCACACCGCTGTTGTCATAGGCGCCGCTGCCGGTGGCGTCCTTCTGTTCCGGGATACCGAACAGTATCACCGCGGGGATGCCGAGGGAGTGCACCTCCCTGGCATGGTCCAGAATCAAGTCCACCGACTCCTGGAAGCACCCGGGCATCGAAGAGATCGGTTTCTTCACATTGCTACCGAAGGTGACGAAAAGGGGGTAGATGAAGTCATCCGGTGAAAGCGAGGTCTCCCTCACCATTCTCCTGATGACCGGTCCTCTCCTGAGTCTTCTCGGCCTCTGTGTCGGGAACATGGCGCTAGCTGCCGTCAGTGCTGCTGGTCATTTCGTCTAACCGCAGGTGCTGCAGCCCGAATCACATGTGGGCTTCGACCCACCTGTGAGAATGAAACCCTCACGGATTCCGTCTGAGTAATAGTCGAGTTCCATGCCGGCAAGGGAGGGAGCGGATTGCCTGTCCACGAAGACTTTCAGCCCGTTCTTCTCGTAGACCTCGTCTTCGGAGGCAGGTCCCTCCTGCAGGTCGAGCCCGAAAGACGGCCCGCAGCAACTCTGTCCCGCGTTATAGATCCGTAGTCCCCAGCTCGATTTCCCCTCTATCGCCAATATCGCCGTAGCCTTTTCTGCAGCCTTGTCGGAAATGGTAATCACATGCACCTCCACATTACTTTATCAACTTATAATAATTAATTATGAGCCCGAAATGCAATTTCGGCGCCTGTCTTGTGGGCCTTCGGGGAGGACCTGCAGTGCGAGATGTCCAGCTGTTTGCACTTTCCGCAGGAGATGCGATATGGTATACATTTGGCTATGCTACTGATCCACCGCTCGATCCTCAAAGAACTGACCTTCACGCTTCTGCTCTCGCTCCTTTTCCTGAACTTCAGTCTCATGATGGAAAAGCTCCTGCGACTGAGCAGGATTCTCGCCGGAGTCGGGGCGTCTGTTGCCGACCTCGCCGAGATGATCATCCTGCTCCAGCCGCAGCTCAGCATCCTCACCATACCCATGTCGCTCCTCCTGTCGGTGCTTCTCACGTACGGGAGAATGAACGCAGATAACGAAATCGCCATCCTGAAGGTGAGCGGCATGTCATTCCGCGCCGTATCGCAACCGGTCCTCTACCTCGGGATTGCCTGCCTCCTCATCTCACTCTCGATGAGCTTCTACGTTGGTCCCAAGAGTTCCATTGTCCTCCGGGGAGCGATCACGAAGATACTGACCACGAGAGCGCCTCTCGCGATCGAGGAGGGCATATTCAACACTTCCTTCAAGGACATTATGCTCCTCGTGCGGGAGAAGCCGGCGCCATCCAAGCTGTCCGGGATATTCATCGTCGACGAACGAAGCAAGACCGAGCAGAAGGTCATTGTCGCGCGGGAGGGGAACATACTGCCGGGAAACGAATCCCTCGGCCTGTCCCTTCACGACGGTCACGTCTACATCACCAAGGGGTCGACTGTCACGGAGATCAGGTTCGGTTCCTATCGCTTTGATCTGAGCCCGGCAGCACAGCCGGCGGACAAGAAGATGGTGGAGTACACCCCGTTCGAGCTGCTCGATCGGGCGAGGGAGACGACGGGGAAGACCACCCCCTATTACCTGGAGTTCAGCAGGAGACTTTCGATGCCGGCCGTGTGCCTCATCGTGATCCTCCTAGGGCCTCCTCTCTCGCTCCTGTCCGGCAAGTCGGGGAGGCTCGGGGGGCTCACCCTCGGTCTCCTCGTGTTCGTGGCGTACTACTCGATCCTCATTTACGGGGAGAACCTCGCGCGCTCCGGGACGATCCCCCACCCGCTGGGATCGTGGCTCGCCTTTGTCATGCTGAGCCTTTTCTCTCTGGGCGTCGCCCATGCGGCACAGAGGCGGTAGATGCTGCTGGTCCACAAACTTTACATCAAGGAATTCCTCAGGGTCCTCGGTGTTCTCGTTATCGGGCTCTCTCTTGTCTTCAGTATTATAAGCCTGATCGACAAGGTTGACGATCTCCTTCCCTTCGACCCGTCGGTGGCTCAGCTCCTCGAGTATGCGGTCCTCCAGGTGCCGAGGCTTATACACTACCTTCTGCCGATGGCGATACTCCTGGGCAGTCTGTTCGTGTTCGCTCAGGCGATCAAGCGGCGCGAGATCGTGGCGATCAAGGCAGCCGGCGGGAGGATGAAACGTGTCCTCGTGCCTTTCATTGTCCTTGGGGTTGTCCTTACACTCTTCGGTTTTGCGCTCAGTGAGCTGCTGATCCCGCCTTCGGTGAAAAGGCTCGCGGCCGTCATAGAGGAGATCACCATGAAGAAAAGGGAGGTCTCCTTCAAGGGAGGGACTCTCTACATGAGGAGCAGGGACGGCTCGGTCGTGAGGGTCTCCCTCTATCTGCCGGATCAGCGCCTTGCGCAGGGGGTGACCATATTCACCGTGGAGGGCGGGGGCCTGAAGCAGAGGATAGATGCAGAGAGGGCGACCTGGGCGGGTGACCGCTGGCGGCTCATGAAAGTTAAGGTACTGAACCTCGCGGAGGGCAAGACAGAGGAATTTCCCGAAATGGACTATAAGGGCATCGAGTCAGAGGAGGT
Organism: Chloroflexota bacterium; assembly: GCA_050257935.1. Classification (GTDB taxonomy): domain Bacteria; phylum Nitrospirota; class Thermodesulfovibrionia; order Thermodesulfovibrionales; family Dissulfurispiraceae; genus JBLMXV01. The sequence continues at coordinate 2,953 of JBLMXV010000143.1, read as the reverse complement.
CTTTCGCGAAGAGATGTGGAAGACGGTGTCGATGTCTCTGTCAGACCTTTTCCGTTACCAGGAAAGGCTGGCGGAGGCGGGGTTCAAGAATGAGAAGATCGACGTTGACATCGGCTCCCGCCTCTCATATCCCCTGATCAATTTCTTCATGCTCCTCCTCGGGATCGCCCTCTCCCTTGGGGACGCACCCCAGAGGTTACTCCACAGAGCTGGGGTAGCGGAGTCGCGCACCCACGGCACGCTCGTCACCGCCGGCTTCGGCCTCGTGATCAGCCTGGCGTACTGGTTCGGCTACTCCTTCTTCCTGTCCCTCGGGTATGCCGGCATCCTGCCCCCCCGTGCAGCCCCTTGGGTCATGCCTGCGGTCTTCTCGGTCCTCTCGTTCTGGCTGTACCGGCTGATTCCCGAGTGAATCGGCCCCTTCACTCCCACAAGGAGGAGCTTTCACCTCTTCTGTCCTTGACATAACCCGCCACCTCGCGGACGTACGCCTTCATCAGGAGTTTTGTCACCTCTCCGACAGGGTATGAGGTGTCATCCACCTTAGCGACGGGCGTCACTTCCATGGAGGTGTTGGTGATGAAAACCTCAGAAGAGTCCCGCAGTTGCTCGACGGTGAAACAACCCTCTCTCAGGGACATGCCGTTGCGCACCGCGAGGTTGATGACGACGCCGCGGGTGATGCCATCGAGAATGCCGCACTCCACTGCGGGAGTGCAGAGGACGCCTCCGCTCACAAAGAAGACGTTGGAGACCGTTCCCTCGGCGATGTGCGACGAGGCGTTGAGCATGAGTGCTTCGTCGGCTCCCCGCTGCCGCGCCTCGATCTTCGCGAGTATGTTATTCAGAAAGTTGAGGGACTTGATCTGGGGGTTGAGCGCCTCCCTGAGGTTCCGCCGCACCGACGAAACGATCACCGTGACGCCGTGCGAATAGAACGAGGCGGGATAGTGCTTGAAGGCATTCGTCACGATGAGGAACGTGGGCTCCTTGCAGAGATCGGGATCCAGCCCCAGAGGTCCGGGTCCCCTTGATACAGTGATCCGCAGGTACGCGTGCCGCAGATCATTGGCACTGAGCGTGTCGTAGACCGCGGCCCTGATCTCCGACGGGGATCTTCCGATATCGAGACTGATGAGAGAGGCTGATCGGTGCAGCCTTTCGAGATGCTCGTCGAACATGAACACGACACCGTCGTAGACACGCAGCGTCTCGTAAATGCCGTCCCCGTACAGAAAGCCGTGATCGAAGACGGAGGTCTTCGCCTCCGACGCGGGAATGAGCGATCCGTTGAGATACACGTACATAGGGCTCCTCTCAAAAGGAAAATGCGTCTCGTATGTGGTCCACCTCTGCCTCTCCTCTCTGGCAGTGTATGCTGACCACATCGAAGCGCAAAGGTTGTTCACGCCCGGCCTGCTTCAGGTAGTACAGGGCGACTCTTCTGATTTTTTCGATCTTCCGCGCGTTCACCGCTTCGAAAGGCCTTCCGAAAGCGAGAGTAGCCCTGGCCTTGACCTCGACAAACACGATGGTAGTCTCGTCCTTCGCGATGATGTCGGCATCGCCGACGGGAGTCCGGTAGTTGCGGTGCAGGATCGCGTATCCCCTGCCTTTCAGGTAGGCTGCGGCGATGTCCTCGCCCTTCTCACCCAGTTGCTTCACGAGGGGGGATCCTCAGGCTGCCTCACGGTCACCTCGGTCCCCGCCAGCCTTTCCAGCAGGCCCGGCATTCCCTCTATGTCCTTTATCTCCTTCTGGCAGAGAATTCTTATAAGGTCACGGAACGGTGCGAACTCTTCCCAGAGCCCCTTGAGGTTCCCCGAGATGGTCCTGAAGAGATCCTCCCCCTTCTCATCCCAGTCGAGGAGCAGTATCACGCGGTGAAAACGTTCGGCGATGTCCTCGCACAGATCGTAAAGCCCCTTGCCCGCATGGATGGTGATGATGTCGCCGACCATGCCGATCCGCCGCAACGCCTGTACGTCTCTCCTTCCCTCCACCACGATCGGTATCCTCTTGTTGACCTCATAGAGCGCCTCGAGCACATCCCTGATCCTCTCGGCACGTTCGGCATCGGTGCAGAGCAGCCCCGAGTTCCTCATGTTCTCCGTGTGCTCGAAATACAGCTTCTTGTGCTGCTGCACTTTTGGAAGAGTTCTGTCCCTCCGGGATGCGGTCGCTCTGCTTCTTCCCATCGGTAGACGCCGGTTAATGGAGTGCCACAAAAGTCTCCGTGCGGTTGATGCCTTTGATCTTGCGGATTTTCGTGATGATCTTGTCAAATATCTCCTCGGCCGTCTGTGCCTCGATGACCGCTATGATGTCATAGTGTCCCGTCACGACGTCGGCATTCACCACACCTTTGATCCCCCGGAGGGTGTCGCGCACCGATACGTCCCTCCCCGGCAGCACATTCACGAGCAAATAGACTCTTGCCATTCTCTCCTCCTCTTCACGGCATAGTAAGGATTATACGACGTTTCCGGTAAGAGTTCAAAAGTGGCGAGCCACAGGGGCTCGTTCAGTCGAGGCGCACCACCCCTGCGAGGCCGCCGCATCGGGTAACCAGCCACTTTCCCTTTTCTCTTTCGAGGGCGAAGACGAGGCGCGTTGGTGTTTCCCCGTCTCCGAGGACATAGACGTTTTCGCCGTCGACGGCGGCGGAGACCGTGACGTACAGATCCGCCGAGGCGGCCGAGTCGCTGACGCTGATCTGGCGGAGCTCGTACTCTACGACTATGTCAGAAAATGATGTAAAAAGACGTTTCAAGGCCGGACGGAGAGAGAGGTACGTGAGGCCGGCATCATCCTTGTACGTGAGAGAGACGTGCGACATCACCTCTTCGAGGTCCTCGGTACGGACCGCCCGGGCTCCGTCCCCGAAGAGTCTGCTAATGCGACGCTCGTCATTCGGCCACAGCAGAAAGAGAGCGAGGAGGACCGCAGAAAA
>JBLMXV010000142.1:0-14550 GCA_050257935.1 Chloroflexota bacterium | reverse complement strand
GATTGGCGAGCTGCGTGGTGTTTGCGCTGTTCCTCCCGCCGACGACGACGACAACGTCCACGCTCCTGGCCATCTCTTCCGTCTCGAGAAGCCTCAGGGCCGTTGAGCTGCAGATGGTGTTGAAGACCTTGAGCTCCTTTACCTGCTGGACCGCTTCGGAGACAAACCCCTTGACAACACCCACGGGCTGGGTCGTCTGGACCACTATACCGACCTTGCTTTTCAGGGACGGAAGCGGGTCACCCCCCTTCACTACGATCCGGTCTTCACCGGCATAGCTCATGAGTCCCTTCACCTCGGGATGCTTCTCGTCTCCAATGATCACGACCTGATAGCCTTCATCTTTAAGAATTTTAGCATATTGTTGCGCCTTTTTCACAAAAGGGCAGGTCGCATCGATCACTTCATATCCCTTCTGCGCCAAATGCTTTGACACCCCGACTGGCACGCCGTGGGTCCTTATGATGAGGGTGCGAATCTCTCCTTCGTCGACATCGTCGGTGGGTCGCACTCCCTCCGAGCTGAGCCGGGCTATTACCTGCGGGTTGTGGATAATCGGCCCCAGGGTGAAGACACCCCTACCCTTCTTCGCGGCATCAAATGCGATATCCACAGCCCTCTTCACACCAAAGCAAAACCCCGCACCCTTCGCCGTTATCACCTTCATCCGTAGCCCCTTCGACCTATACTCCATACCATGCAGAACACCCGACCATGCCTCTCACACACATGTGACCCGCCGCCTACCCCCCAATCTCGCGAAGCATCACCGCAACGACCCCATCAAGGCTCAAAGGCGAAGTGTCGATATACACGGCGTCGGGCGCTCTCTTGAGCGGCGCAATCTTGCGGCCGCTGTCCCGCTCGTCCCTCTCTCTCACATCATCAAGGGCACCTTCCATCGTAATGCTCACGCCCTTTTCCCGCAACTGCATGTACCGCCTCTCGGCCCGTATCTCAGATGACGCGTCAAGGTAGAACTTCTTCCATGCATCGGGAAAGACAACCGTCGTCATGTCCCTCCCCTCAACAACGATATCTTCATCGCGGGCGCTTTCACGCTGTAAGCCGAGCAGGAAATCCCGCACCGCCTTCCTGGCCGAAAAGACCGACGCGTAGTGTCCCGCCTCGGTAGTCCTCACCTCTTCAGACACATCCTCGCCATTCAGGTGGACGCGGCCGCCATTGATATACACGACCGCACCAACGAGAGCCTCGGCGATTGAGTCGTCATCTGCCTCGGGAGAGACACCCCTTCTCCTCAAATGAAGCGCCACGGCGCGGTACAGCGCTCCCGTATCGAGAAATCGGAAGCCCAGTTTCTCCGCGACAATCCTCGAAACGGTACTCTTACCCGCACCGGAAGGTCCGTCTATCGCAACGACCCTACCCATAGCCCTGTCCCCCACCTGAACTGCATATCAGGCCCCCTGACCTGTGAGGCGTGCGAGGGCCTCAAAAAAACCGGGATAGGAGACATCTACGCAGGAAGCCCCTTTGATGACCGTTTCGCCGTCAGCTGCCAGTGCTGAAATGGATAGGGACATGGCAATGCGATGGTCTCCATAGGTCTCGACAGCCGCACCACGGAGTGGCGCTCTCCCCCGTATCATCATCCCGTCCGCATGTTCCTCAAGTTGGACCCCCATCTTCGCCAACTCCGTAGCCATCGCCCTGATCCTGTCGGACTCCTTGACGCGAAGTTCCCCGGCGCCGCGAATCTCGGTGACACCTTCCGCCTGTGACGCAAGGACGCACAGTATAGGAAACTCATCGATGATCGACGGGATTGTCTCCGCCCCTATCTTCACAGCCCTGAGCGGTGTACCCCCCCGGCAGCGGAGATCTGCCACCGGTTCACCTGAGACTTCTGTCCCATTCTCGACCTCTACAGAGGCACCCATTGCGCGCACCACGTCCAGAAAGCCTGACCGCGTGGGGTTCATGCCCACTCCCCTGATCAGGACCTCGGAGTTCGGGACGATAAGCGCTGCCGCGATGAAGAACGCGGCGGAAGATAAGTCTGAAGGAACTGTTATGTCGAGGGGATTGAGGCGGGCTCCTCCTCGCACCGAGACCGCAAGTCCATCCACAGTGAGCGGCGCTCCCATGGCCCTCAGCATCCGTTCGGTGTGGTCCCGGGATCTGAAAGGCTCTGTCACGACAGTCACTCCTTCCGCAAAGAGGCCGGCGAGCAGGAGACAAGACTTCACCTGAGCGGAAGCGACAGGCATGTTATACCGTAACGGCCTCAGTCCCCCGCCGCTGATCGCGAGGGGCGGGAATCGGTCCCCTGACCGCGCAGAGATGCGGGCTCCCATCGTGCGCAGAGGGTCAATCACCCTCGCCATCGGCCGTTTCCGCAGGGAATCGTCTCCTGTGAGGACCGAGAAGAACGGATTCCCCGCGAGAATGCCGGACATGAGCCGCATCGTCGTTCCCGAATTCCGGCAGTCAAGCACATCCCCAGGCTCTTGAAAGCCGTGGAGGCCCTTGCCCTTGATCGTCAATTCGGTAGCGCTCCTCTCCTCGATCGCCACGCCGAGATCCCTCAGGGTGCCGACGGTGCTCAGAGGGTCCTCAGCCCTCAGAAAGTTCCTCACCCTGCTCTCTCCCTGGGCGAGCGCGGCAAACATGGCAGCCCTGTGGGAGATCGACTTGTCGGGAGGAACCGTGATCTCCCCCGCGAGCGCCCGAGCCCTGACGAGTGTCACCTTGTCCATACTATCCCGAGGCCTCCCCGCGGTCACGAGAGACCTGTCCTGAGCTGCCGGGCCCTTGAGAACTCCCTTTCCAGTCCCGCTCCATCCTCCTGTTCAAGACAGCGGGTCATGCGATCGAGGGACTCTCTGAAGACGCGGGCAACGCGAAGGAGGTTTTCGCTGTTCATCAGCGCGATGTCCCTCCAGAGTTCGGGAGAACTCAAGGCGATCCTTGTCGCATCCCTAAATCCCTTGCCTGCATAAGCGGCATACCTGGTGTCGATACCGTCCACTGCGTTCATGAGAGCGTAGGCGACAAGATGGGGGAAATGACTCATCACGGCATAGATCTCATCATGAGTAAAGGGATCCATGGACTCCACGACAGCTCCGAGAGACCTCCACAGAGCAACCATCTCATCCAGAGCACGTCCGTCAGTGCGGCCTGTCGGCGTGAGGATACAGCGCGCACCCTGAAAGAGATCCGGCCTCGCCTCATCGATCCCTGACGTTTCTCCACCCGCTATGGGATGGCCACCTACGAAAAAACAGCCCCGGGGCATGAGTGATTCCAGTTCGGAGACGAGTCCGCCTTTGACGCTGCCCACGTCGGTCACGATGGCGCCTTCTGTGAGCACATCCTTCACGTTCTGGACGATGCCCCTGAAAGCGCCCACCGGCGTCGCGAGGACGACGAGATCCGCTTCTATGCATGCTTCGCGCACGTCGGAAGTGTAGGCGTCGATGATGCCCCGCTGTTTGGCGGCTCTGAGATGCTCCTCTTTCCTTCCGCAGCCGTGAATTTTACCGGACCGTCCTCCTTCGCGGAGGGCGAGGGCGAAGGACGCACCGATGAGCCCGACGCCCATGATGGCGACTTTGCGGAAGAAGAGACCTGTGACGCTCAAGGCCGCGACCTAGAGTTCCCGTCCCACGGCGAGGGCGATCGGCTTGAGCTCCGACATCAGCTGTGAAAAGAGTTCTGGTCTGAGGGACTGCTCGCCGTCGGACAGGGCCTCCTCGGGGTTTACGTGTACCTCGATGAGGAGCGCGTCAGCGCCTGCCGCCACTGCGGCCTTCGCCATCGGACTGACCAACTCCCATTTGCCCACTCCATGGCTGGGGTCGACAACGACGGGAAGATGGGTGAGCCGCTTGAGGACAGGCACCGCGCTGAGATCGAGGGTGTTCCTCGTGGCGGTCTCGAAGGTCCTGATGCCCCGCTCACAGAGCATCACATTGCCGTTCCCCCGCGAAAGGATGTACTCCGCCGACATGAGCCATTCCTTTATCGTCGCCGAGAGCCCCCGCTTGAGCAACACCGGTTTGTCCACTGCGCCCACCTCGAGGAGGAGTCTGAAGTTCTGCATGTTCCGCGCGCCGATCTGGAGGATGTCAGCGTACTTCATGACGACCTCTACGTCCCTGGGATCCATGATCTCTGTCACGATGGGAAGGCCCGTCTTCTCCCGCGCCTCCGCAAGGTAGGCAAGCCCCTCCTCACCGAGACCCTGAAAGGCGTAAGGCGAAGTCCTTGGCTTGTAAGCCCCGCCCCGGAGGAACGAAGCCCCCGCCTCCTTGACCTTCCCCGCAATACTCATGAGAACCGTCTTGTTCTCCACAGCGCAGGGACCCGCCAGGACCTGTATCTTTCTACCGCCGATCGTGATGCCCCGCACCAGGATCTCGGTGTTCTCCTTCTTAAAGTCGCGGCTCGCGAGTTTGTATGGCCTGATGATCCTGACGACGTCCTCGACCCAGGTCATCGCCCGAATGGCGTTCTCCTCCTCCTCGGTCACCTTCGAGGTGTCTCCGATCACGCCGATGATAGTCCTTTCGGTTCCCATCGAGACGTGCGCACGGAGACCCTTACCCTCGAGCTTTTTCACGACATGCCGTATCTGTTCTTCGCTGGTGTCAGGTCTTAACACAATGATATCCATGTAATTCTCCTTATCTTACTTTCCATTTGTACAAACGGGCTCCGCAGGTCAGCCGTCGCAGTACATCCTTCCGGCGGTTCTGCCACGCGTCCCCCTCACTGACAGATGACAGCGGAATTTCACACGCGGCGGCGATGCCTCACCTCGAGCCCATTTCAGGCAGGACGGATCTGAGGGCCTCGACGAAGCGGGAGTTCTCCTCGGGCAGGCCAATCGTAACCCTCACCTGTCGCGGCCCGACTGGCCTCACGATGACCCCCTTCCGGAGGAGTGCGTCATACAAGTCGCCGGCGGCGAAAGGCAGCGGGAGATACACGAAATTCGCCTCCGTAGGAGCGTAGGAGAGGCCAAGTGAGGTGAGCGCACCGTAAAGATAGCGCTTCCCTTCTTCGTTGATCTCGACGCTCCTGCGTACATGCTCATCATCTCCAAGGGCGTGAAGCGCCGCCACCTGCGCCACGGTGCTCGTGTTGAAGGGTGCGCGTATCTTGTTCATCTCCCCAATGATCTGCTTCTGCGCAATGCCGTAACCTATGCGGAGTGCCGCAAGCCCGTAAGCCTTCGAGAATGTTCTCAGTATGAGAATCTCCCGTCCCTCTGCGAAATACGTGAGCGAGTCAGGGTAAGAACGGTTCGTAACGTACTCACAATATGCCTCGTCAACGACGACGAGAACCCCTTCCGGTATCCGTCGCATGAATGATTCGAACTCATCGCGGGTGTTCATCGTGCCCGTCGGGTTATTCGGGTTGGCCACAAAGACAATCCTTGTCCTGCTGGTGAGAGCATCCGCCATCGCCTCCAGGTCATGCCGGTAATCGACAAGGGGCACCTCGATCGCCTTCCCCCCCACGGACCGCACCGCCATCGCGTACACGACGAATGAGGGCGCTGCCATCACCGCCTCGTCCCCGAAGGCGATGTATGTCCTTACTGCGATGTCGATCAACTCGTTCGAACCGTTCCCGAGGATGATCTCTTCCGGAGCCACGAGAACCCGGCCTTTGGATAGCCGCTCTGAAAGGGCATTCTTGAGGTAGTATCCGCTCCCATCAGGATAACGGTTCATCTCGACATCGGTCGATAAGGAGCCCTGTAGTGCCGCGAGTGCCTTCATCGATGGACCAAGGGGGTTCTCATTCGACGCCAGCTTGATGCAGCCTGAGAGCCCCAATTCCCTCTCCAGCTCCTTTATGGGTTTTCCAGGCACGTACGGACTGATCGCAGCCACATAGTCAAGGGGCTTTATCACAGTTCTCACCTCGCCACTTTCTCGCCGATCGGATACGAGCCAAGGTGCTTGAGATAGATGCAGCTGTCCTTCACCGCCTCTATCGCCTTTCTCACCTTCCTGTCATCAATGTGCCCCACCATATCGGCAAAGAATATGTACTCCCACGCCCTCCGTTTGGAGGGCCGCGACTCTATCTTGCTCAGGTTTATCTTCGACATCTTAAAGGGCGCCAGTGCCTCGAAGAGCGCACCCGGCCTGTCCTTGAGAGAAAACATGATCGAAGTCTTGTCAGTGCCAGTCCTCGGCGGGTGCTCCTTGGCGATAACGAGGAATCTTGTGTAGTTGTTCTTGTTGTCCTCTATATGACGCTCTATGAATTTGAGATCGTAGAGGCGCGAAGCGAGTTCGCTCGCGATGGCGGCAGCCTCGTCGTCCGTCGAGGCGAGTTCCGCCGCCCGGGCCGTGCTCGTAGATTCGAGAATAGGCACATTCCGCATGTGCGCCTCGAGCCATGTCCTGCACTGCGCCACAGCCTGAGGGTGGGAATATATACGCCTCACCCGCGCCCTGTCGCCGCTCTTGGATAGAAGATTGTGAGAGACCTCAAGAAGCACCTCGGAGGCGATCTTCAGATCATAATCCATGAACATATCGAGCGTGTAGCTCACAACGCCCTCGTTCGAATTCTCAATCGGAACCAGCCCGTATTCGGTCTTGCCGTCTTCAACGGAGTCGAAGATCGCCTTGATGCTGCCCACGGGGATGTATTCCGCGGAGGACCCGAAATGTCTCAACGCGGCAAGGTGGGTAAAGGTCCCGCCTGGACCGAGGTATGCGACCTTGAGCGGTTCCTCCAGCGACAGTGATGCCGAGAGGATCTCCCTGAAAATGACCCGCAGCGCGTCATCCGGGAAAGGCCCCCTGTTGAGGGCCTTGAGCCGGTCGAGAATCGCCCGCTCACGTTCGGGGGAATGAAACTTGAGCCTTGAATGGCGTTTGATGTTCGCAATGCTGATCGCAAGCCCCGCCCTCCTGTTCAGGAGGTCCAGTATCTTGTCGTCTATATCGTCTATCTTGTGCCGAAGCCCCTCGAGGCTGCCCTGTCGCTCTCCAACCTTTCTTTGCATACTACATCATACACAGATAATCTTTATTCTTTCAATGGTTACAAAAAGCTCGCCCGCGCTTTGCCAACGGAAGCCCATACCGGGCGTCCGGCAACGGATCCCGACGGCACCTTCCCTCTCCCTCTGTCGCCGTGTTAATATACGGCACGCGTGGCGTGTGCCTGTCGGTGACGGCCACATGCCGGGTGGTTTTTCCTGTTGACATGCGGGCTGTTTTGTGGTATTCATGTGAAGGCCGAGTGATGTGTCGCACCTCCTCGTTTCATCGGAGGGTCACTCAGCTGTTCGGCTCCAGGCGCTGAACCGGCGCGCCTGTCCATTGCCGGTTACAGAAAGGAGGTTTTATGGCCTATATCACCATCTCTCTCGAGCCTGACGAACCGCATATCTATCGCCTCCAGCCGATCATGGATTTCTGCAGGGATGTGGGCGTTGACTGCACTTATTGCGATATCATCATGGGGTGCATAGAACTTGCGCAGAAGGTGGGGTATGAAGAGGTTGCCGCGATAATCCGCGAGCGGAAGCTCCTAGAAGACAGGATCTGTCATCTCCACGATGACATCCAAGAGTTGCCGGAAGGCCCCACGATCGATTTCTAACCGACCGAGCTGTCCTTGGAGGGGATCGGAGGAAGCTTTCCCCTTGATCCCCTGCCTCAACAACAGGCGCCGAGCCTGAATTCGCCGTTTTCCCTCCACACTGTAATATGCCTCTGCCACGCATGTCCCCGAGCGGGCGCATCCGAACGATAGTGTGCACCCACGCTACCCTTCCTCTGCAGGGCGGCGGAGGTGATCATGTGCGCTACGGCGAGCATGTTCTTCAGCTCGAGGGCGCGCCGCGTGGCGAAGTCCGCCCAGAGAAGATTGCTCCACTCCGAGAGCTTCTCTTGAGCCTCACCGAGAGACTCGCTGCAACGTATGATGCCTACCCGCTCCCATATGAGCCTGCGGAGGGACGTTCTTATCTCATCCACCTCGACAGGGGAGGACAGCGGGAGGGCAGCGGGGGGCTCCGCTAAGGATAACACGCCCCCCCCAGGGGAATGGGCCGTCGCTTCGCTTCCGGCGGCCCAACCGGCCCTGCAGCCGAACACCAGCCCTTCTAGCAGGCTGTTGCTCGCGAGGCGGTTGGCACCATGTACTCCTGTGCAGGCGACCTCGCCTGAGGCGTAGAGGCCGGGCACCGTAGTTTTGCCGTTGAGGTCCGTCTTTACCCCGCCCATCATATAATGGGCGGCCGGCGTTACCGGCACAAGATCACTCGTGATGTTCACGTCATACTGCAGGCACGTCGCGTAAATTCTGGGAAACCGCCGCCTCACAAAGTCGGCGTCCAGGTGCCTGAGGTCGAGGTCAACGTGGCTGCTCTCCGTCCGTACCATCTCGGATATGATCGCCCTCGACACGACATCCCTCGGTGCGAGTTCCGCGTCAGGATGGTACCGGCGCATAAATGTCTCGCCGTGCATGTTGCGCAAAAGCGCACCCTCCCCCCTCATCGCCTCGCTCAACAGGAATTGCGGAGCGGATGGAGCGAAAAGGACGGTGGGATGGAACTGAACGAATTCCATGTCCTCCAACACGGCGCCCGCCCGGAACGCTATCGCCATGCCGTCCCCTGTCGCCACATCGGGATTCGTGGTCCTCGAAAAGACCTGGCCTGCGCCGCCGGTCGCAATGAGAGTCGCCTTGGACCGTATGCCTATGAAGACGCCCTCCCTCAGCACCCGGGCGCCCCAACATCTGCCGTCCTCGACAATAAGATCGACCGCCATAGAGAAAGGGAACTTCTCGACCGATGGGAGGCTTTTCACTTTGCTGATCAGGACGCGCTCGATCTCCCGGCCGGTCGAATCGCCGTGGGCATGCAGGATCCTCCGCCTGGAATGGGCAGCCTCGCGCGTGAATGACAACTTCGTTCCCTCCCGGTCAAACTCCGCCCCCCACTCGATCAACTCGAGAATCCTCTCCGGTCCCTCCTCGACGAGAACCCTCACCGCGTCTTCTCTGCAGAGACCGTCACCGGCCTTCATGGTATCTATGAAATGGATCCCGACCTCGTCCTCATCGCTGAGCACCACCGCGACGCCTCCCTGGGCATACTCGGTACTGCTCTCGGTGGGCACGTCCTTTGTCACCACCAGGACCCTGCCGAGCGGAGCCATCTCGATTGCGGCTCTCAGGCCCGCTACCCCGCTGCCGATCACGAGAAAGTCTGTATCAATGACAGCCACAGCGCCTCCCGGGTTATCAGCGACGTCTTGTTCACAAATTGTACCATAGACTTTTCCCACTCCTCGCGTAAAGCGCAAAACAAGAGACAGCGGGGAGACGCCAGAAACCCATCTGTTCCGATGGATTAATGATCGCAAGCCCACCGACACTGAAACAAATCACTCCGTCACAGAGCGGAGGACCTCCGCCCTGCCCCGCGGTGGAACTGCAATGCTTCTTCCGCGCTTTCCTTGACTCCCGGAAGAGAGTTCCAATAGAATGACCGCAAGGATCTGCACAGAGGAGGGCAGCATGAGCGATGAGGAAAGAGACGACCTGCAGCAATCACTCACCGGTTACAAGGAAAAGATCGTTCCCGTCACGAAAGCGACACTCACCTGGGACAAGGATCTCATCTTCGTGGGGAGAACTCAGCAGGGATATGAAATAGAATTCGATGCCCATGTTCAGTGGGGCTGCAAACCCACCGATGCGCTGCTTCTGAGTCTTGCGGGGTGCATGGGGATCGATGTCGTCATGTTTCTTCAGAAGATGCGGGTGAAGCTCGCAGGCTTTCGTATCGATATCACGGGAGAGAGGAACCCGACGCCTCCGCAGTATTATAAGGCCATCGACATCGCTCTGCACATCTCGGGAAAGGACATCGATCGGAAGAAGGTCGAACGGGCGGTCGCTCTGTCTCACGAGAAGTACTGTTCCGTCTACAACTCCCTCAGGAAAGACATCGAGATGAAGGTCACCTTCACAATCGAGGAGAAAGAGCCTGCCGCTGAAGCGGAGACACACTAACAGGCGTTCCCCGCAATGCCTGGGCTCCTCCCCCTTCGCCACTCCTTCCGTCAGGTCTGCGACCCACGCGTGGGGCTCACCTCGGCACGCCCCTGTGCCGCCGCGTAAGGTCGCGGCGTTCAGGGCGCTGAGCGCAGCGTAACGGTGCAAACCGCTCCTCTGATCGGCATCATCGCAGCCACCGGAACCGAGGCAAGAGCCATCGCCGAGAGCTTCTCTCGGGGAGAAGAGGCCGTAATCCGGCGGGTGTGGTTCTGCAAGGGTCTGCTCCTGGGTAAACTGCCGGCAGTCCTCTCTGCATCCGGCATCGGCAAGACCAATGCGGCACACGCCGCCACCCTCATGATCGAACGTTTTCGCCCTGTACGGATTTACGTGATCGGTGTGGCGGGCTCATACCCCTCGTCAGGTCTCGCCCTCGGAGAGGTCGTGGCGGCTGAGCAGGAGGCATATGGTGATGAGGGCCTGGCACTAAGGGAGCGCTTCTGCACCATGAGCGACCTCGGTCTTCCTCTGTTAGTGCACTCGCAGACATCTCTCTATAATGTCCTCCCCATGACCATACCTGAGCCATTCAGGGACCTCGGAAGCGGAACATTCGTCACAGTCTCATCGTGCACCGGCACACTCGATCGCGCACTGGTCATAGAGCGCCAGTTCAACGCAGTTTGCGAGAACATGGAGGGAGCTGCCGTCGCCCATGTCGCACTGATGAGCGGCGTCCCGGTTACGGAGATCAGGGCTATCAGTAACGTCATCACCGACAGGACCGCCGTAGGCCTCGACAGACGTCATATCATCGCCGCAGCGGAGCAAGCACAGAGCGCTTTTCTTGGCCGCGTCGGAAAGGTTCTTCAGTAATGCCCGTTGCCACGCGATGCGTTGACTGCTGCTGTCGAAACCGGGTATCGTAGGCCATGAAGTTAGTTCTCTTCGATATCGATGGCACCTTGATCGACTCCGGGGGCGCAGGTGTCAGGGCACTCAACAATGCCTTCCTCGACGTCTTCTCCCTCCGCGACGCCTTTAACGGCATCAACATGGCGGGAAAGACCGATACCCAGATCGTACGAGAGGCCCTCCTCGCGCGGAGCATCAGCACTGACAACGGATTCGTTCCCGAGGTCATACGCGTCTATCTTTCTCATCTCAGGCATGAGATTAACAACGAGAGAAGGCACCTCAAGAAGGGAGTGAGAGAGGTTCTGTCCCTTCTGGCACAGGATGCCGGCCGCTACCGCCTCGGCCTCCTCACCGGCAATATCGAGCAGGGCGCTCGGATAAAGCTCGCCCCCTTCGATCTTAACGGATTCTTCCCCTTCGGGGCCTTCGGCGATGACGACGAGGACAGGAACAAACTCCTGCCCGTGGCGGTCCAGCGTTACAGAGCATTATACGGACTGGACATCGATTACCGCAGCTGCGTGATCGTGGGAGACACTCCCCGCGACGTGGAGTGTGCCCGCCTTTATGGCGCGCCGTGCATTGCCGTTGCGACGGGCCCCTACCGCTTCGAAGAGCTTGCCCGGACAGGGGCGGACGCGGTGATGAACGACCTCTCAGACATCGAATCGGTCTTCGGCGCCATCGGCTGACCCGTTTCCCGAGTCCCCGGCTCTCGCCTCACCCCCGCCGTTGTCACAGACCGAGATCGTGGTTCACCGTGTCGCCTGCCTGACTTTCCGTGCCCTGATCGAGCCTCCTGAGCACCCCCTTCACCTCGTTTTCAGTCTGTGAAAGCTTTGCCCGGCACAGTTCGACCAGATAAAGCGCCCTCTTGGTCTTCTCGGCGAGAAGATCTACATCCACAGCCCCCGCTTCGAGTTCGGCGATGATCGCCTCAAGTTCCGTAATCGCCTGGGTGTAAGTCTCCTTCGTCCCCTTCTTCATCGCGCCCCTCCACTCTGCTTGTGAGTTCACCTCTGTGCAGCCTGGTCCTGATAAGCAGTCCTGCCTCGACGAGACGGGCGTCTCTGAGCGCCTTCCCTTCGACGTAGGTAATACTGAACCCTCTCCTGAGCACATTCTCCGGATCGAGCAGCCGCACCGCCTGTTCGACCCTCTCGATCCTGCTCCCTTGGTGTCTCAGTTCGTGCGTCACCTGACCTCTCAGTGTATTCCGGAGTCCGGCGAGCTTTTCACTCGCCCCGGCGAGCAGCCGTTCGGGGGGGTACCTCAGTGACACCACGGTGCCGTCAAGCCTCCTGTGGTGTATGATCAGGGAATGTTTCAGCGCCTCATGAAGATCACGCTCGCGGTTCATCAAGCGGTACTGTACTGTTATGAACAGGCGGCGGAGGCCTTGAGAAAGTCTCTTAGCAATCCCCACCAGTTCGTACCGCCTCTCTCTCACGGCTCCCTCTGTCAGCCTCGCGATCCGCTTCTCCATCTCCGTGAGCCTGTCCGCAAACGCACTTACCCTGCCGACGAGAAACTCTGCGACCGCCGTGGGGGTCTTCATTCTCCTGTGTGCCACCATGTCGACGACGCTGTCATCCCGCTCATGGCCGATCCCCGTGATCACCGGTAGCGGGAAGCGCGCCACCTCCGCAGCAAGATCATAGGAGTCAAAGGAGCTCAGATCCGCCTGGGACCCTCCCCCTCTCACCATGACCACCACGTCGAAGAGGTCTCTTCTCATCCTCACACGTTCGAGGGCACCGGTCATCGAGGCGACCGCCTCGGCCCCCTGCATCGCCGCAGCGAACAGGGTGGTGGTAAAGCGGAATCCCCGGGGGTTGTGCTCCAGGTGGTTGAGGAAGTCCCCGTAACCCGCTGCCGTCGGTGACGAGATTATCGCGATCCGTTGGGGAACAAGGGGCAGGGCAAGAATCTTGTTGCGGTCCATGATTCCTTCAGCCACGAGCCTCTGGATTGCCTCCCCTTTTCTTCTCGCCATTTCTCCGAGAGAGTATGTCGGATCGATATCTCTGACAGAGAG
Source organism: Chloroflexota bacterium (assembly GCA_050257935.1). GTDB lineage: Bacteria > Nitrospirota > Thermodesulfovibrionia > Thermodesulfovibrionales > Dissulfurispiraceae > JBLMXV01. Next base: position 1,574 of record JBLMXV010000142.1, on the reverse strand, counting down.
GCTGAGACCGTAGACTTCGTGAAAACTCACCTCCACGCAGAGAAGTACCTTCATGCCCCTCTTCAGACGCTCACCAGTGGCTCCCTCGAACTTGGTTGAAAGCAAGCCGAAGGCCGAGGACCAGATAGTCGCCCTACTCTGAGCCTTCACCGTCTCTCTCTCCTTTTCGATGAGCTCAAGATAGCAGTGGTTTCTCTGAGTTACCCTCACGTCGGCTATTTCCGCTACCACCCAGTACAGGTCAGGCAGGGAGTACGTGATCGCCGACCTTATCAGGCTGTTGAATTCGAAGAGGCTGAGATAGGGTTTCGGTTCGAAGAGATCCATGGGTCACGCGAGAATCCGGACGCAGAGCGGCGGGTTTTTACGCTCCACGATCAGCACACAATGGTCGTCATCCGGGTCCAGAAAAGGTTAGCACATTCGGCTGCGATTGTGCCTCTCCTTCAGCCCCGGATGCTCGTTATCCGACCTATCAACGGTGAGTGTCTATCGCCTCAGGCTGGATAGGTAGTCGGACACGACAGAGGTATCGGCCGAGTTCTCTTTGACACCTGATCAGGATGGATAATGTGAAACCTTGTAGGTCAGATGTCGGCAGGCAGCCCGTCGCGCGGGCCGGGTCCTCCCATAATGCCATAGGCGTCACGGAATCGGAAGGCAGGTCACAACCCAATTCGCGCGGTGGACGGCATCAAGTCCTGTCGTTATCCCGAATCCCGCTGTCGCTTTTCAGATCGATCATGTGCATGTCGCCCACGTACGGGACCCGTTCGATCCGTCGAAGCTCAGGCAGCCGTTTCACAAGCGCCTCGATCCTGCGCGCAGCATGCTCTGCACACGCAAGCGCCTCAGCCCGGTGAGGCGCTACGGCGCCCTTCTCGCGCAGCAACTCGATAGCGCCGAGCACACCGGTCAGAGGGTTGAGGACTTCATGGTGGAGACTTATCACCACCTCGCGAACGGCGTTCAGGCGTTCCATATCAATGAGCCTCGCTTGGGCTTCCCGCAGGGCGGCGTTAGCCCTCTCCAGTTCCGCCGTCTTTGCTATGAGCGCCGAATGGGAGCGTTCGAGGCTCGAACGTTCGACCTCCAGGGTAGTACGGGTGTTCTTCAGGTTGCGATAGAGATCGAACATGAGCGCCACACCTATAAGAAGAACGCCGACGAGTAATTCATCAAACTCTTGGGCCTCGGTCCGGGCATGAAGATACGCTAGCAGTTCGGAGAAATCCACCGCCTCTTCGGTAAAGACCGCAGCAGCGTAGATTCCCACGGCAAATACGGAGGCAATAAGAGCCAATCGAAAGGCAGACGCGCTTCGCATCATGGTCACGGCAAGGGTATGCATAGCCTGACCTCCTGAATCACGGACTTGTCTCCGTTCTGAGACACCTGAGAACACATAAACCCAGGAAAGTGCGATGGATTTCCAAGAAATCATGCACTCCCGGGTGGGATGATGGTCCTCGTCCAATGCCTTGCAAATCATATGCCCGCATGGACCGTCAGGAACCGCCGGGCGCGACGGTCTGACCTAAGCAACTTGCTGTAGAACAAGCGTTTACGAGCCG
>JBLMXV010000141.1:0-2980 GCA_050257935.1 Chloroflexota bacterium | reverse complement strand
CAGCGCCCGGATCCTTTCGGCGACATCAGAGAATCGCGTCATCACACCTGCATCCTCGAGATCTCGTCATAGGCGCTGAGGAGCCTGTTCCTCATCTCGACCATGAGCTGGAAGGACATCTCCGCTTTCTGCATCGCGATGATGGCCTGGGTGATGTCGCACCCCGAAGCGACGTCCTTCACCGCCTGGTCCGCTTCATTCTGTATCCGGGTAAGTTGTCCTAGAGCATCCTCCATGATATCGCGGAACCCGCCCGCTGCTTTGCCGCTTCCCGGTTTTCCCACATCCAAGCTATGGCTGTTGTGTAAACTATTGATCGTCAGATCTGACATCAGGACCTCCCGAGTTCGAGGATCTTGAGCACCATCGATTTCGCCGTGTTCAATGAGGTGACCGATGCTTCGTACGTCCTCGACGCCATCATCATGTTCACCATTTCCTTGATCACGTTGATGTTCGGCATTGCTACATTCCCGCCCGAGTCCGCATCGGGATGAGAGGGGTCGTGGACGGTCCTGAAAGCGGTGTTAACGTCTGTCACCACATCATCGAGCACTTGGAAACCACAGTTGCTGGCTTCACGTGACATTCCCCTGTAGTCCTCCTTGATAGAGAACACAAAAGTTGACGACTCCTCAGCCTGCAGGAAATTCTTGCCTGCACTTGTGCATTTTGCTCGCGATGGTTCTTACGCACACGCCGAGAATCTTCGGTGCCTTCGTCTTGTTACCGTTGACCTGTCCAAGTGTCTTCAATATCAGATCCCGCTCCATGTCCCTGATCCTTACGCAGGCGGCCCCTCTCTCGTGATCAAAAAGTCGAGATTATTGTGCGGCCTGTCGAGATGTCTCTCTCGATCGAGAGACAAGAGATGCTCGGCAGATACCCGTGCCGAGTCGAAATGGCGCTTGCTCAGTGACGCAGCTCCTCGCATAGGAGCCGCGCTTCCGGCACCGCCGCGAAGCACATCAACCCGCCCAGACGGGTCGGTCGAAGCAACCGCAGAGGGCCGGATGGGGAAAGCGGGAAGTACGGAGCCAAGTGAAACCGCAAAAAGGCAGAGGAGATGAGCCTTCATGCGACGACAAAAAGCAACAACCGTGCCTGGAGTTTCCTATTGAAAATACACGAGAGACTCTAACTTCCGTCAGAGATATGACGCAGCCCGGCGGGAAGTACGGCTTTCACAGCCTCTTGAAATCGATCCCCATCTTCTTCATCTTCTCGATGAGAGTCGTCCTGTTGAGCCCTAGAAGGGTCGCTGCCCTGCTCCTCACGCCCGCGGTCTTTTCGAGAGCCCTCAGGATGAGGTTTCTCTCCATTGTGTCTACCATGGAGTTGAGGTCGACGCCCTCATCGGGGATCTCCACTCCCGCCGGCTGGGGCGCGCTTCGGCCGTCACCGGTCCTCTCTGCATCAAAGAGTCTACCCTGCTGAAACTTGTCGGGCAGATCGGACAGACGTGCCATGCTGCTGCTCACGAGTATCGTGAGCCTTTCCACGAGGTTCTTCAACTCCCGCACGTTCCCGGGCCACTCGTAGCGGGCGAAGCAGGACATGACCTCCGGCGAGAACTTAAGTGGCTCTCTTTTCCTCTTCTTGGCGTGCTCCTGGAGAAATGTCTCGACGAGCAGCGGGATGTCATCCGTCCTATCCCTCAGGGGCGGCAGATGAAGGGGAATGACGTTGAGGCGGTAGAAAAGGTCCTCCCTGAACTTGCCCAGCCTGGTCGCCTCCTCGAGGTTCTTGTTCGTGGCGGCGAGGATCCTCACGTCTACCTTGATGGTCTTCACACCCCCCACCCTCTCGAACTCGTTCTCCTGAAGGACGCGGAGCAGCTTCACCTGGAGCGACGGGTCGAGTTCTCCGATTTCGTCCAGGAAGAGCGTCCCGTTGTGCGCCAGCTCGAAGCGGCCGATTCTCGTGTTCAGCGCGCCGCTGAAGGCCCCCCTCTCATGCCCGAAGAGTTCGGATTCAAGAAGATCGCGGGGGATGGCAGCGCAGTTGAGAGGCACAAACGGCCCCTGAGCCCTCGAGCTGTTGTAATGAATCGTCTTGGCAACCAACTCTTTACCGGTCCCGCTTTCTCCCGAAATCAGCACCGTGCTGTCGGTGTCGGCGATCTTCTCAATAGTCTCGTATACACGCTGCATTTCGAGAGAATCGCCGATGAGTCCTCTGAAGTTATACTTCTTCTTCAGCTGCATCTTGAGCATGACGTTCTCTTTCTGCAACCGCGAGACACCGATAGCCCTGTTGATCGTGATCAGGAGTTCGTCAAGGACAAAAGGCTTCGTCACATAATCAAAAGCCCCCTTCTTCATCGCTTCCACGGCGGTTTGCACAGTCCCGAACGCCGTGATCATGATAACCGGCATGTTGATCGTGAGTGACGAGATTCCATCGAGCACCTCCATGCCCCCCATGCCGGGCATGACGAGGTCCGAGATGACGACATCGAACTTCTCTGCCCTAAGCATGTCAAGGCCGGTCTGCCCGTCAGGAGCCAGTGAAACGTCGAACCCGTTCGTAAAGAGGTAGGTGTTGAGCACGTCCCTTACCGTTTCATCATCGTCGATCACAAGAACCCTTGGCATGCAGAATACTAATACAAGGGTGGAATGCGTGTCAACAGATTGACAGGAGAGTACGATTCAGGGAAAGAGGGACAGATTACTCCTGTAGACATTCTTGATGATGACCTTTTCTTCTCTCACGACTATCTCCCTCTGACGGTTCGTTCCAATTCAGAGAAGCTCGGTCGCTCCTTGCTCGGGATCGCCCTCCTGCCAAACTCTACTGCCATTTGTGGAGCGGCGCCTCTCACAAAGGTAACGACCGCGAGCTTGATCACCTGGAAGTACACGTTCTTTTCTTTTGCAGTGTGCTCCAGGTTTGTCGCCATAGGACCTACAAAGCCGTAACACATAAGAACACCAAGGAATGTCCCCACGAGTGCAGCCCCTATGCTGTGGCCGAG
>JBLMXV010000140.1:0-18044 GCA_050257935.1 Chloroflexota bacterium | reverse complement strand
GATTGTTCCGCCGCGCACCGCTGCCGTAGTGATGACATCGTCCAGGTGTGCGATCACGAGGTTGACCTGCGACAGAGGCAGACCTATGTCGGCTGCCGCACGTTCGGCCGCCGCACTCACCGTAAGGGCGTTCAGGCCGCCACCGCGGACGATCGGCTCGTATCCCGAGAGCTTAGCCTCTGGGGCGTAACGGCTGGTCACGCGTGGGCTTACGACCAGCGCCCGTGCACCGAGTTTCAGCGCGACTGCTTCAGCGACAGGCGGACCGAGACTGCCGCCACGTTCGCCGGTGTCACTTATCCCCGCTGATGACACCTCGGGGGGGTCGGATGCAAAGCCTGAGGCCACTGCGACGGAATCCACCTTTGCCTCGCCCCACTGGTCCAGGAGCCCGCAGACGAGGAGTGCAAGCTGCTCGACATCGCCATTTCTGCCCGATGACGACACGTCGTGAAAGACGTCGGCCTGGTGAAGGCATCGGTCGTCCTCGTAGAAGGCTGCCTCCATCGGTGTCCTGTCAGGATCTACGACAACAATGCGATATGGCGCCGTCGCAGTCGGCTTTGCAGGCTGCGGTCGCCTCTGTTTCCTGGCTCGCTGCGTATACACTGCGGACAGGGCGATAGAGACGAGGCGCGTCTCCACACTGTCTGAACGCGACAGTATGATGTAAGGCACGGGAAACCCTACGGTGATGCTCGCGAGTGACGCCTCCCCGTATTTGTTCATCGCAGAGATCGTCTTGTAAAGGGCGTTTGCAGTGTCGATGCCGGGACAGACGAGAACGTCAGCGTGACCGGCAACCTCTGCGGCGTTCGGCAGGTCAGGGAGGCCCTTGACCGAAACCGACTCCGGGTCGGTAGCGAGGTCGAACGAAAGGGGACCGCAGACCACGGCGTCGGGCCAGGATCGCCTCGCCATCTCAAGCCCTATCCAGGTGGACGGGAGGGACGGGATCTGCTTCTCGTTGGCAGAAAGTATTGCCACTCGCGGCTTCTCAATACCCATCACTGTCTGCGCCACGTCGACCGCATTGCGGGCGAGGTCCCGGACGCGCCCGAAATTGCACACTGTGGTCACTCCGGGGTCCGTGAGCACCATCGGCCTGCCTCCTGCAATGCATGCCGCGTCGAAGACGGTGGCCAGACTCACCGTGGAACGGATGGCAAGAGGCAGCATGTGACGGTTGATCACCGGCGTGGAGATGCCTCCCTTGAGGACGATGTCTGCCTTCCCGTTTCTTATCAGCTCTACGGTCGCTTTTGCTATCTGCTCGTCCTTGTCGGCAGGCACGATGTCTTCGGGGTCGATCTCGATCCCGACCTCGGTCACGGACTTCGCGATGCGGTCCTTCGAGCCCACGAGGATTATCCGGTCGACAATGCCGTGATCCCTGGCAGACTCTACAAGGCGAAGGTCCTCCACCCGGTGCCCCCCGGCAACAACCACCGTGGAAGCCGGGAGTTTCCCGGCGATGTCTATGAGGTCGACGACTTTGCCGATCTCTTCGAATTCAGGCGTGACGGATTGATCAGTATGCTTATGCATGTTTTCAGTTCCCTCTCCTCTGGCAATGGCGATCGTTGGGCGGCCGTTACGGGAGATCATGTCCCTTCAATGGCACAGCCTCACAACGCCGGTTCGTAGATCTTCGGTTCCTCCTCCCTCCGAAGTACCCTGAGGGCGCCCTCGGCAAGGGCCAGCATCTCCTCCTCCCCCGCGTGGATTTTCACCGGTGCGATGAATTCCACACTGGTGCGGATCTTTTCCGCGAGTCGACTGCTGTGGGCTAACCCGCCGGTGATGACAATGGCGTCAACTTTCCCCTTGAGTACCGTTGCACAGGCACCAATGGCCTTCGCGATCTGGTACGCCATCGCATCATACACGAGGCCCGCCTTCTCGTCACTTGCGGCGATACGCCGTTCCACCTCTTCCGCGCTGTTTGTCCCGAGGTGCGCAACGAGGCCTCCCTGGCCCACTAGCTTTCTCATGATTTCATCCCTGGTGTAGCCGCTGAAGCAAAGGTCGACAAGTTGGCCCGACGGGAGCACCCCTGCACGCTCTGGCGAGAACGGGCCGTCTCCCGCGATGGCGTTGTTCACTTCAATGACCTTGCCGCGGCGATGGGCACCCACCGATATGCCTCCCCCCAGATGGGCCACGATGAGGTGAGCGTCATCGTAGCGCTTACCCATTTCTGAAGCGGCGCGTCTCGCAACAGCCTTCTGGTTCAGGGCATGAAAGATGCTCACTCTCGGAATTTCGGGCAACCCGGAGATGCGGGCTACCTCTTCCATCTCGTCCACGGTAACGGGGTCTACGACGAACGCGGGCGTGCCGTGCGCTTCAGCGAATCTGTGCGCGATAAGAGCCCCGAGATTCGATGCGTGGCTGCCATATCTCTCCTCTTCAAGTTCCTGCAGCATAGCCCTGGAGACGAGATAAGTCCCCCCGGAGATGGGACCCAGGAGACCGCCTCTTCCCACAAAGGCGTCGAACCTTGCCGCGTCATGACCCTCCTGATTCAGGACTTCCTGAACGGCATTGTAACGGTACTGGAACTGATGGACGATCCGGCTGAACACCTCCAGATCCTCGACGCTATGCCGCAGCGTCGTCTGGAACAGACTGCGCTCGTCCTGAAAGACCGCGATCTTCGTGGACGTAGAGCCGGGGTTTATGATGAGGAGCTTGAAGTCATTCATGTCTCTTGCCCAGTGCATCAGCGATTAAGCAACCTATGTGCCATACGGCAGCAGCGGAGGGACGATAGGGCGTGTTTCGATGATACGCGGGCCTGAGGATCGTTCAGGGCATCAGTAATCATGAGAAGATATTGCATGCTGCCAGCGTGGTAACCGAGCATAGGGCGGACAAACGGTGGGTTAACGGCCTCTCTTGGAGGAAAAGCGACCGACTGTCAACCCAGATAGAGAACGCGCAATCAATTGCATTCTGCGCAACATTATGCATGCACTATTATGCATTGTCAGCGTAGCCCATGTCTCTCCATTTTGTAGTAGAGGCTGCGTATCGCAATGCCGAGGATCGTGGCCGCCCTCATTTTGTTGCCCTTTGCCTCCTCAAGGGCTCTCATGATCGCCTGCTTTTCGGCCTCTGCGATGGTCCTCTCAAGGGTCTGCGCGGAGGACGGTTCGTTGCCAGGGTAAGCGCCTGGTGAATCGGTCTGCAGTGACGGCATCTGGATATGTTCCATCGTCGCATCCTGTGGCAGCATGTCGATGATAGCCCTCCCAAGAACGTTCTCCATCTCGCGCACGTTGCCGGGCCAGGGATAGTTCTGAAGACGTGCCATAACGGGGCCGGCAATGTTCCTGATCTGACGCCCGAACTCTTGGTTCAGCTTGAACACGATATGCTCTGCGAGAGCGGGTATGTCTTCTCTCCTCTCCCGCAGGGGAGGGATGGTGATCGGAAAGACATTGAGACGGTAGTAGAGGTCATCCCGGAACGTTCCCTCCCTGACCTTCTGCTCCAGGTTGGCATTTGTCGCGGAGATCACTCTCACGTTGACCGGCACGGCGGTTGTGCCTCCGACGCGGACGACCTCCTTTTCCTGAAGCACCCTGAGCAGTTTCGTCTGGAGAGAAGGGCCTATCTCACCGATTTCGTCCAGAAAGATGGTCCCGTTATGGGCTTCCTCAAAGAGACCCTTTCGCCCGCCTTTCAGGGCTCCTGTGAACGCGCCCTCCTCATACCCGAAGAGTTCGCTCTCGAGGAGGCTCCCGGCCAGGGCTGCGCAATTGACCCTCACAAACTGGCCTCTCCGCCTCTCGCTTGCGCTGTGGATGGCGTGGGCGAAAAGTTCCTTGCCCGTTCCGCTCTCCCCCCTGAGGAGGACCGTTGCGGGCGTGTCGGCTGCGCTTCTTGCCTGTTCGATGGCTTGCTGCATCGCGGCGCTCTCTGCGACTATGTCATCGAAGGTGTAACGCGCCTTCAGATGGCGAATTATTTTTTTTGCCTGAGCAAGCTCTTCCGTGAGCTTCATGATCTCTGAGATGTCGTGAATCACGCCCACGCTGCCCTTGATCGCACCGTCAATGAAGATGGGGGCGACGTTGACGATCACCTCTTTCTTCATCGGACCGACTCTGAGGCGGACATTGCGCACAGGTTTTCCGTCCTGCAGGACCTTCATATGCATGCTTTCGCCTTCGGCGATGTCCACCGCGGCTGGTTTATTGATCACCGCTTCCTTCGGGAGGCCCGTGATCCGTGTGTACGCCGGATTTACTATGATATTCATGCCCTTATCGTCGGCTACTGAAATGGCATCCTCGGTTGCCTCGATCACGGCCTCCAGCAGGTTCCTCACCTTCCAGAGGTCGGACACCTGTCTTGTGAGGGCGTCGATCTCGGTGACATCGCGAAAGACCGCGACCGCCCCCACCACACGACCCTCCTCGTCACGCACGGGCATCCTGTTCGTGACGATGCTCGTGTTATCAACGTGCTGGTGTTGATCGAGTTCAGGGACGCCCTTGGTGAGCACCATGTGGAGGCGAGTGTTCGGTATCACTTCGACGACGGGCCTGCCGACGACATTCTCTGCCCGTATGCCCAGGATCCTTTCGGCGGCGGCGTTAAACAGCGTGACGATGCCGTGTTCGTTTACCGCAACCATGGCGTCACGGGTGGAATTGAGGATGATCTCTATTTCGCGTTTTGTGATCATCTCGGGCGCCCCATTTAATTGTACCATCATGAAGAGGGACGTCTCACGGGACGCACGAGAACATGGAGTTGCTGCCGCGAATAGAACAATCTGGCTTAGAAGTACGGAGTTATATACCTGATCAAGAGGAAGATAATGAGAATGCCGAGCATGAGGTTGATGTACCTTTGCGGCACGAACTTCTGTGCCCGGGCTCCCGGGTAGATGCCTATGGCACCCCCGTGCCGAAGAGCAAGCCAAGGGGTCAGTCCGTCGCAGTGGAAAATCCTCCCGTCGCGGGTACGACGCTGTAAGGTGTTACCCCTGCGATTGAACGTGTGTATCAACAGGTCTGACACCGTTACCCCTCTGTAGAGGGCAAAAGCAAGACAAGAAGGGCGCCCTCGCGGACGCCCTTCTTGTCTGTGAGGAGATATGTCTTTGCGCGAACTAGGCCGCTGTCTTCTGCTTTTTTGCCGCAGCAATCCTGAAGACCTCGGCTGCATTGAAGGTCCCGTCGATCGCCTGCACCGGGCACTTGGCAGTGCAGATGCCGCACCCGATGCACCGCTCTTTGTCGATGACATGGGGCTTCTTCTGCTCGCCGGACGCGGCGTTCACAGGACATACTTTCGCGCAGGTGTGGCATCCGACGCATTTCTCGGTGACGAAGGCCTTCGGCCGCGAGGGAATAAGGTCTCCGATGGCCTTGGTAGGGCACTTTGCCACGCAGAGTCCGCAGACTTTGCATTTGTCGAGGGTGATCTTCGAAAGGTTCTTTTCGACCTTCGGCGCGTCGAAGGGGCAGACCTTGGCGCAGACGCCGCAGGCGATGCAGCCGACCTGGCACTGCTTCCTCGTCTCTCCTCCCTTATCCCTCGAATGGCAGGCCACGAGGACAAACTTCGAGGCCGGGAGCACCTCGATGACTTTCTTCGGGCAGGCGCTCTCGCACTTCCTGCACGCAGTGCATTTTGTGATATCGATGATCGGCAGGTGATCGTCACCCATGGTGATCGCTCCGAAGGGGCAGACCGTCGCACAGGTCCCGTAGCCGAGGCAGCCGTAGATGCAGGACTTGTCTCCACCTCCTGCAAGGACCGCAGCCCTGCAGTCCTGTACTCCTTCGTACTTGAAACGCTTTGTCGCCTTTTCCCAGTTGCCCTGGCACATGACACGAGCGAACATCGGTTCCCGAAGCTCCGCCTTCTTCCCGGTGATCGCCGCCACCCTCTCGGCTCCTCTCGCTCCCGCAGGGGTGCAGAGGTTCGGGGGTACGTCGGGGTTCTTGACGACCGCCTCCGCGTACTGTTCACAGCCCGCATAGCCGCATGCCCCGCAATGGGCGTGGGCAAGGGCATCTTTGACCTGCTCGACCCGCGGGTCGACCTGTACGGCGAACTTCTTCGCGGCGAAGGCGAGACCCAGGCCGAAGACAGCTCCCACGCCCGCGAGAAAGACGAGCGTGAATTTAAGGAGGGGCAGGAGATCAACGTGCTCTTTTGCCTCCACTCCTCCCCCCACGCCGACATGTGGCGCGATGTACTGAACGATATCGAAGAGCGGCGAAACGCCGGCAAGCCCGCTCAGCAGGTTCTGAATCTCATGCATTGTCACTCACCTCTCATGGTTAATCCGCATATATTTAGTCTATCAGTTTCCATTTTCCACCGTCCATCGGCGGTCCCTTACCTAGAGCGTAATCAGCCCCGAGAATCCTGTAAAGGCAAGAGCTATCAGGCCCGTGATGATGAATGCCATGGGAAGGCCCCTGAATGGTGCCGGCACGTTCGCCACCTCGAGCTTCTCCCGGATGCTCGCCATGATGATGAGGGCGAGGGCGAAGCCGATTCCCGAGCCCAGACCGAAGGCAAGGCTTTCGACAAAGCTGTACTTCTCGCCTGAGTTGATGAGGGGGACGGCGAGAATAATGCAGTTCGTCGAGATCAGGGCGAGGTAGATGCCCAGCTTGTAGTAAAGCGCCGGCGCTACTTTGCGCATCATCGTATCGGATGCCTGCACGAGTCCGGCGATGATCCCGATGAAGACGATGATCTTCAGGAACGTGATATCCAGGGGAATCATGACATAGGTGAAGACGAGCCAGCTGAGGGCTGCGCTGATCATCATGACGGCGGTGAAGGTGATGCTCATGCCCACGGCGGTCTCCATCTTCTTGGACACGCCGAAGAATATGCAGAGGCCGAGGAACCTCGTGAAGACGAAGTTGTTGATGAGCGATGCCGCGATGATAAGTTCGAAGAGTTTGGTGAAGTCCATCGTTCCTCCTTCCTAGTGGTGTCCGCCCGAACTCTTCTTCAGGTACCTCTGGTCGGTCCAGTTGAAGAGGGCCATAAGGATGCCCACGGCCAGAAAGCCGCCGGCAGGCAGGATCATGATGAGGAGCGGTTTGCCGTGTACGATCGGGAAGCCCCACAATGCTCCCTTGCCGAGCAGTTCTCTGAAGAAGCTGATGACGGTCAGTGCGAAGAGGAATCCGATTCCCATGCCGATACCGTCAAACATCGAGGGCCCGATGGTGTTCTTGCTCGCGAACATCTCAGCCCGCGCCAGGATGGAGGCGAAGGCGACGATGAGCTGGATATAAAGCCCCATCTGCTTGTAAGCGTCCGGTGAGAAGGCCGCCATCGACATGTCGGTGACCGTGACCCACCCCGAGATGACGAGCATGAATATCGGCAGGCGGATCCGCGGGTGAATGATCTTCCGCATGGAAGAGATCGTGATGTTGACCATCACCTGCACAAAAAGGACCGCTACTCCCATGAGGACGCCGTTCCTCAGACTGCTCGTCACCGCGATTGCAGGACAGAGGCTCAGGGCGAGCTTGAAGATGGTGTTTTCCGCGATGATGCCGTTCCGGATGAGTTCCCAATAACTAGTGCTTGCCTGTGACATGGTCTTCGGCACCTCCTTTCAACGCCTTTGAGAGGAATGCGAGGCCGTTCTTCGCCGCGTCTTCCGTCACCGCCCGGCTCGAGATCGTCACGCCTGTGATCGCCTGCACGTACTCGGGTGTCTCGGTTTTCACGATTTTCATCTGTTCCATGCCCTTGCCTACGAACTGGCCCTTGAACTGGGGCGTCTCGATCTCGTCCCCCAATCCGGGGGTCTCGGCGTGTGCGAGGATGTCGATCTTGAGAATCTTGAGGTCCTTGTCAACTGCGATCAGGGTATTGATGTAGCTCGAATAGCCCTTGCCGAAGGACTGGACGACGTAGCCGACCACCTCGCCGCCCTGTTTGGCGGCGTAATACTCGGCGTGCTTGTCGTGGATCGTCCAGTCTCCGAGCTTCTCGAAGGTCGCACCGGCGATGAGGTTCTGGAGGGCCTTCTGTTTCGCCTTTTCGTTGTTCACGAAGATGATCGGCGATGTCTTCGCATAGACGGCGGCGAGAATCGCGCCGCCTATGAGGTAGATGACGACCAGGGTGAAGGTTATCTTAAGGATGTCTCTGCCGGTCATTTCTTCACCTCCTTTGGCTTGGGGAGGTTCTGGACGCCGAAGATCCTGGACTTGAATCCTCGGTCGATGAGCGGCGCGAAGCAGTTCATGATCAGGACGGCGAACATGACCCCTTCGGGGAAGCCTCCCTTGAGGCGGATGAGCATGGTGAGGAACCCGCACCCAATGCCGAAGACCAACTGCCCCTTCTTAATCGAGGGCGATGTGACATAGTCGGTAGCCATGTAAAAGGCACCGATGATCATGCCTCCCGACAGCAGGTGTACGAGCGGATCACCTGCGAACAGCACCTTGTCACCGCCGAACACCCACGCCATGAGCGCGGCAGTACCGAGGAAGGAGACCGGAATGTGCCAGGTGATATATCCCCGGTAGAAAAGAAAGGCGGCGCCTATCAGCAGGGCGAGGGCCGAGGTCTCGCCGATCGAACCTGCACGGTGGCCGACAAGAAGCTGCATGTAGAGGTTGGACTTGTCGCCGAAGGCTTCTACGAGCTTAGCCATCCCCTCCAGTTTCAGGATACCAAGGGGAGTAGCCGTAGTCTTCGCGTCGATCTGCACGAAGGCAGAAGACGGTTCCTTCCAGATCGTCATGAGCTTCGGAAAGGTGATGAGCAGGAAGGCCCGTCCTATGAACGCCGGGTTGAAAACGTTGTAGCCGAGGCCGCCGAAAAGCTGCTTGGTGATGATGACTGCAACGAAAGAGCCGATGACGGGCACGTACAAGGGCACAACCGGCGGCAGGTTGAGACCGAGCAGGAGGCCCGTAAGAAAAGCACTGCCGTCGTTTATCGTGATCCGTTGTTTCAGTGCCCTCTGGTAGAGATACTCGAAGAGAATGGCCGCAATGATCGAGAGGGCTATGTTCGTGACACCCCTCGGGCCGAAGAAATAAGCACCCATCACCGTGGCAGGTAGAAGGGCGGCGTTCACGCTCCACATGATCCGGGCCGTAGTCTCCTCGCTCTTCACATGGGGACTTACCGACACAATGAGCTGCTGCTCTCTCTTTACTGTTTCCATGTAGACTCCTTGACCGCGTGCATGGCAATGACCGGGATTGTCCTTACGCTCATGGTTTTACCTGTGACTTGGCGAGCCTCACAAGCTGGACAATCGGTCTCTTCGAAGGGCAAACGAAGGTGCAACAGCCGCACTCAAAGCAGTCGAAGAGGTTGTATTGTTTCGCCTCCTCGTAGAACCCCCTTTCAGAGAGAACGCTCAGCATCGAGGGCATGAGGCCCATGGGGCATATGTCTATGCACCTGCCGCAACGGATGCAGGGACCGAAATCCTCGGCGTGGACGATACCTTCCTCTGGCAGAGCGAGGATGCCTGATGTGCCTTTCGTCACGGGTACATCGAGGGAATGAAGGGCAAACCCCATCATGGGACCGCCCGAGATCAGCTTCGCGACGCCCGGCTTGAGGCCTCCGCACTCTTCTATGAGTTGCGATACAAGAGTGCCTATCTTCACGAGGAGGTTTCTTGGCTGGCTGATTGCCTCGCCGCTCACCGTGACGACCCTCTCGATGAGTGGTTTGCCGTACCGTGCCGCCTCGTAGACGCCGATGGTCGTCCCGACGTTGTGCACGAGGACGCCAACATCCATCGGGAGGCCCCTGGGAGGAACCTGCCTCTGCACGATTGCATCGATGAGCATCTTCTCCGCGCCCTGCGGATACTTGACCTCCAATGCGCATACCTCGATGTTCTGCTCACCGGCGGCGGCCTTCTTCATGACCTCCACCGCGTCGGGCTTGTTATTCTCGATCCCGATGAAGCCCTTCGTGACGCCCAGGATCTTCATGAGCACCTTGAGGCCCTCAATGATCTCCGCAGGCCTTTCCAGCATGAGACGGTAGTCGGCGGTGAGGTAGGGCTCGCACTCGGCGCCGTTGATGATCACCACATCGATAGGTTTCTCCTTGGGAGGCGAGAGCTTCACATGTGTCGGAAAAGCTGCCCCTCCCATGCCGACCAGCCCGGCGTCTTTCACCTTCGCACGGAGTTCGTCGGCCGAAAGGTTGAGGTAGTCCGGGTTGTCCTTCAGCGCCGTCCACTCTTCATTCCCGTCATTGTCGATAATGACGGAAGTGACCATCCTTCCCGTCGGAAGCGGGAACTCGCCGATCGCGGTAACCTTGCCGGAAACCGACGCGTGAACCGGGGCGGAAACGAAGCCTTCGGGTGTACCGACGACTTCTCCCTTCTTCACCTCCTGGCCGATAGAAACGGCCAACTTGCAGGGAGCCCCGAGGTGTTGCACGATCGGGATCACCACCCGCTTCGGCGGTTTCGTGGGTTCTATCGGCTTGTCTTTGGAGAGTTCCTTCTTGTCCGGCGGGTGAATGCCTCCTTTGAATGTCATGAGAGCCACTTCACATTCCCCCTTATTGTGGTAATTGTGCTTCGGTCATTCCATGTATGACACAGCATAAAAGCACACTGATGCGGGCGATGTCAAGGCTAGTCCCGCCACCCGTATTCGCCGATGAGCGGCACAAAGACACAGGGCGTGTGATACTCCTCGACGAGGAAACCCTTCCTCTTCGTCCCCTTGATAAGGACCTGCGAATAGCGCTCGCCTACAGGGGCGACGAGAATACCCTCCTCTCCGAGTTGATCCACGAGGGGTTCCGGGATCTTCGGGGCTGCGGCGGTGATGATGATGCGGTCAAAAGGGGCCTGTTCTGTGAGCCCGAGAGTACCGTTGCCCGTGATCACATGGACATTTGCATACCCGAACTCCTGCAGTCGTTTCCTTGCCTTTTCTGCCAGAAAGGATATCCTCTCTACGGAATAAACCTCCCTGGCAAGCTCCCCGAGTATCGCAGCCTGGTATCCCGACCCGGCGCCGACCTCGAGGACCTTCTCGTTGCCCTTCAATGCGAGAAGTTCGGTCATGACCGCGACCATGTAGGGCTGTGAAATCGTTTGTCCTTCCCCTATGGAGAGGGCCATGTCCTCGTATGCGTTGGCCCAGTTCGTCTCCGGCATGAAGAGATGGCGAGGAACCTTTCTCATCGCCGTCAGTACGCGCTGATCCTTGATGCCTCGCGGGATCAGTTGGATTTCGACCATCGCCGCCCTGAGTTTCTTGAATTCTTCGTCCATGTTTGTCACCAGCCGTGATTTGTCAGATGATCCAGGTTCTCTTAAGATACTCCAAAGCCACGTAGTTCGTGAGGTCCAGGTGCAGCGGGGTCACCGACACGAATCCGCTGAGGACGGCCTGGATATCCATGTCTTCGCCGTGTTCCCAATATGGACTGCCGCCCCCAATCCAGTAGTGCTTGTCGCCCCAAGGCGAATATATCTCCTGTATCGCACCGTCGTATACCCTTTTGCCCTGCTTGGTGATCCTGATGCCCTTTACCGTGTCTCTCGGCGCGTTGGGAACGTTGACGTTCAGGAGTGTGTCATAGGGGAGAGACTTCTCAAGTATATAGCGGGCGATCTCCGCCGCCCACTGGCACGCCGTCTCGTAGTGATAGGGCCTGTCGCCTACAAGAGAAATTGCGAAGGAGGGTACTCCGAAGATCGTTCCCTCGATTGCCGCGGACACCGTGCCGGAGTAAGTCACATCGTCGCCGAGGTTGCCTCCCCTGTTGATACCCGACGCAACGAGGTCGGGTCTCCGGGGAAGAATCTTGTGAATGCCCAATGCAACACAGTCAGTGGGAGTCCCGTTGACGCTGTATACCTGTTCCCTGAGTTCTTCCGCCTTGAGCGGCCTATGGAGGGTCAGGGCGTGGCCGACTGCGCTTCTCTCTCTATCGGGGGCGACGACGTAGACGTCCCCGAGTTCCTTCATCACCTTAAGCAGGGCTATGATGCCCGGGGAGTGTACGCCGTCGTCGTTCGTCACAAGGATCGTGTGGGACATGTTGGCGCCTATGTGTGTGCCCTGAGATCCGCGCGAAGTGCCGCGCGGATGCTGCTCTCCGGCTCTGCCCCTCCCCGAAACTCCCTCATCGCCTCACGGTAGACTTCGTCGGCACAGCCGCGGTACTTTGGTGACACGTGCATAAGTTCGAGGTTTCCCACAGCCGCCTCCCTCGACACGCGGCCCACCATTGCCGCCGTGAGGTGGTTGCGTTCGACGGCCCGGTCCCTGTCTTTCTCCAGGAAATAGGCCTCACAGAAAAGCACGTCCGATCCCCTTACGAAGGGGATGATCTTTTCGATATTCTCCTCCGTGGGTGAGACGTCCATGACATACGAGATCTTCTGCCCCCTCGTAATGGTCACTACGTTCACGAGCTCGCGAAGGGCATAGCTCCTGCCGGCGACCGGAAGGCATGCCTCCTCCGGCAGGCCGGCGCGTATGGCCCGCTTCAGTTCGGATAACCACGGCCCCACCGGCAGGCCCATCTTTTCGAGGGCCTCTTTGTTCACATTGATGTGGTAGTCCTCTTCGAGGGAGTATGCCATAACGGGAATAGGATGCGACAGCACGAGCCCCTTCACCGAGAAGCCCGTGTCGCTCATGGCGATATCCGTGAAGGGGATCTCAGGCCCCTCGATCTTCTTGAACGAGTGCTCCGCGTGGAAGCTGCTGCAGATGATCGTGTGACCGGTGATTTCCTTGACCTCGATCCGGAGGGGATAGCTCTCGATAAGGTTCCAGGTATATCCCTTCAGCTTGCCCTCGATGCAATTTGTGATGTGCGAAGGTCCGTGGATAACCAGGGGGGCCTCCTTCCGGAGCGCCGCACGGAGCAGGGTGTCGAACCCGATGAAGTGGTCTATGTGCATGTGGGTTACGAACACGTCGCTCGTCTTGAGCAAATGGCCCGGATGAAGTGGGGAGATATCGCCGAGATCGAAAAGGAGGGCCCTCTTCTCCCTCAGAATTCTTACGTATAAGCACGGATCTTCGAAGGGCATATTGACCGGAGACGCATGAAAAGTTGGCTTCATGGTGCTATAATTATACCGAAAAAAATCCTCGTCTTTCTTGGGAGGTCCTATGCCTGAATTGAGGAAAGATCCCATCTCGGGAAGGTGGGTCATCATATCGGTCGAGAGGGGCAAGAGGCCAACGGATTTCGCGTCCCCTTCTCAGAAGAGACGGGCCGGCGGGTTCTGCCCGTTTTGTCCAGGCAATGAGCACACGGCGCCCCCCGAGATAATTGCCTTCAGGCCTGCGAGCACCCCGCCCAACACGCCCGGGTGGACCCTCCGGGTCGTACCCAACAAGTTTCCGGCACTGCAGGTGCAGGGAGATCTGAACAAGAAGGGCGAGGGCGTTTTCGACAAGATGAACGGCATCGGGGCGCACGAGGTCATCATCGAGACGCCGGAGCACCAGGTCTCGCTCGCTTCGATGTCACAGCGCGCTGTAGAGGACGTATTCTGGGCATGTTATTTCCGCCTCACGGACCTCAAGAAGGACCTCAGGTTCAAGTATGTCCTGATCTTCAAGAACGAGGGTGAGGTCGCCGGCGCCTCCCTCGAACACACTCACACGCAGTTGATCGCTCTGCCCATCGTCCCCAAGACCGTGAAGGAAGAGATGGACAACGCGAAGACATATTACGACAGCAAGGAGCGGTGCATATTCTGTGACATCATCAACCAGGAGCTGGGCACCAATAAGCGCGTCGTGTACGAGAACGACAAGTATGTGGCGATTGCGCCCTTCGCTCCGAGAGACCCTTTCGAGACGTGGATACTCCCGAAGAACCATGAGTCCGCTTTTCTCCCTCCGGACAAGAGCTTCAGCAGCCTCGCGGAAATCATACAGCGCATACTGCGCCAGCTGGACAGCGTGCTTGATGTCCCGCCCTACAACTTTATCGTTCATACCTCGCCCTTCAAGGAGGAAATAAACGACTACTATCACTGGCACATAGAGATCCTTCCCCGTCTTACCCGGAGGGCCGGTTTCGAATGGGGCACGGGTTTCTTCATAAACCCCACGACTCCCGAGGAGGCGGCAAAATTCATGAGAGAGGCGAAGATATGAGGATTGCCGTCGTCGCGTCCGAGGCTGCCCCCTTCTCAAAGACAGGCGGGCTCGCGGATGTGACCGGGGCGCTCTTCAGGGAGTATGAGAAACTCGGCCATGTCGTCTATCTCTTCGTGCCGCTCTACCGTGTCACGAAGGAACGGGTCGGCTCCCGCCTGCGGCCAATGGGCGCCGAATTCGAAGTTCCTCTCGGCAGGGAGAATGCGCTGTGTACGGTGTATGCCCTGGAGCCTGAGACAGAGAGTGCCGGAGGGGCTGGAACCGTCTTTCTGATCGGCAATGACCGCTTCTTCGACCGCGACGGTCTTTACGGGACCGCCGCGGAGGATTATGGTGACAACGACCGCAGATTCGCTTTCTTCTGCAAGGGCGTCGCCGAGACCTGCAGGCGGCTGAACCTTGCGCCGGACATCCTCCATTGCCATGACTGGCAAACCGCACTCATCCCGCTCTATCTGAAGACGCTTTACCGTGATGACCCGCTTTTCTCACGGACGAAGACGGTGTTCACGATACACAACCTCGGATACCAGGGGCATTTTCCTGCACTCTCGATGGAGGTGACCGGCCTCGGCTGGGATCTCTTCAGGCCCGAGGGCATTGAGTTCTACGGGAAGGTGAACTTCCTCAAGGCCGGCCTCATCGGCGCAGACGTGCTGACTACGGTGAGTGAGACGTACGCGGAAGAGATCCTCACCCCCGAGTTCGGCTTCGGCCTGGACGGTCTTCTGAGGAAAAGGTCTGACGCCCTCTTCGGTATCGTGGACGGGATCGACTACACCGAATGGGACCCTTCCTCCGATGGATTCCTTCCCGAGACTTACAGGGTAGCGGACCTGACGGGCAAATCGCGGTGCAAGAAGGAGCTGATGAGGCGGTGCGGCCTGAAGGGGAAACCATCGAGCCCGCTTCTCTGCTTCATCGGCCGCCTTGCGGAACAAAAGGGAATCGGCCTTCTCTCCGAGGTGCTGCCGGACGCGATCGGTGCGGGGGCGCTCTTCGTGGTAATCGGAACGGGAGAGCAGCGGTACGTCGGTCTCCTGGGCACCTATGCGGCGGAATTCCCCGGCAAGATGTACTTTCACGACAAGTTCGACGAGCCCCTCGCGCATCTTGCGTATGCGGGATCGGACATCTTCCTGATGCCCTCGCTTTATGAACCCTGCGGGCTAGGGCAGATGATCGCGATGCGGTACGGGTCCGTCCCCGTTGCAAGGAAGACGGGAGGTTCGGCCGACACTATAAGCCACGTCGGGCATATCGAGGATTATGTCTGTGAAGGGCTGTTCGGTGACACCGACGGGACTGGATTTCTGTTCGCCGATCATTCAGGGGAGTCCTTCGGCAGGGAAATAAGAAGGGCAATGTGCCTCTGCCGGTCAGGTGGACCATGGAAGAGACTGATGAGAAACGGGATGTCGAGAGACTTCTCGTGGGAGCGGTCGGCGCAGCAATACCTCAAGCTGTATGAAAGGGCTGCTACATGAGCGACGAGAAGCGTCAGGGGGGTAGGGAATCGGCGTTAACGCCGGCTGAGCAGACTGCCTTTGATATGGTAAAGGGCACCCTGCTCGATATCCAGACCGCCCTCGGGAGGCATTCCGAGCTTTACGAATCCACGGTCGAGCAGTTCAAGAGGCTGACCATCATTTTTGAGCTCAGCAAGGCGGTCATGTCTCTGAGGGACTTCGACGAGATGCTCGAGAAGATAGCCGAGGAAACGGCGAAGGCCTTTAATTCGAGCTACTGTATCATACGCCTGCTCGAGGACAGCAAGCTCAAGGTCAGGGCATCGTACGGCATCCCGCGGGAGATTCACAATCTGCTGACGAACAGTCTCGGCGAGGGTATCGCCGGTAGAGTGGCCTCGGAGGGAAAGACCCTGCTCGTCGACACGGCGGAGGATTTGAGCACAACGAGTCTCCTTGCTCGGCACCTGAAGGTGCAGACGGCGGTGAGCACACCCCTGAAGATCGGCGGCCAGGTGATCGGGACTTTCGGGCTGTACGACAAGCGCTCCCCTGACGGCGCCATAATCCCGTTTTCGACGCCGGACGCTGAGACGCTGGAGGGCTTTGCCTCCATCGCGGCCACGGTCATTGACAAGTCGATCCTCTACCAGATGGCACTCGGGCAGGAGAGGGCGGCGCGGGAAGCCAAGGAACGCGTCGAAGAGCTCAAGGAGTACCTCGAGGGGCTCATAGAGAACTCCGCGAATGCCATCGTCACCACCGACCTCAACGGAGTGGTCACTTCGTGGAACCAGGGCGCCGAGAAGATATACGGATTCGACAGGGAGGAGGCGAACGGGAAATTTCTCCCCTTCGTGCCCCACTTCCTGATCGATACAGAGAAGGGGTACATCGACCTTATGAAGCGGGGAGAAACCCTGAAGGACATCGAGACTGTCCGGAAGACCAAAGACGGCAGGATGATCGACGTGAGCCTCACACTGTCACCGGTGAAGGACCTGTCCGGAAAGGTGATAGGGATCTGCGGGATATCGAGCGACATCACCGAGAAGAAACGGATAGAGAGGGACTTCCTGAGGAAGAATACCGAAATGTCGAGACTCCTCTTCATCGGTTCTGCAATGAGGGGCACTCTCGAACTGGACAAGCTCCTCAGGATGGTACTCGCCGCCGTCACGGTGGGTGACGGACTCGGCTTCAACCGTGCAATGCTCTTTCTTGTCGACGAGGAGGGCAAGGCACTCAGGGGGGCGATGGCGGTAGGTCCATCGAGTCACGAAGAGGCGTGGGAGATATGGTCCAGGCTTTCTCTTGAACGGAAGGATCTCCATGCCATTCTCGAAGACATCGACAGGCTTCCCGGTGGGCAGGATGCTACCATTGAGAGACTGTGCAAGGACCTCGTGGTTCCCGTCGACTCCGAGTGTGTCCTCTCGAGGAGTGTGAAGGAGAAGCGGCCTTTCAATGTCGCCGATGCGAGGTCAGAGCCGCTCGCGTGTCAGTCACTTGTCAACCGCCTGGGGACATTTGCCTATGCGGTGGTGCCCCTGATGTCACGGGGTAAGACGATAGGGGTGCTGTGGGTGGATAACCTGTTTTCGAGCAGACCTATCACCGATCACGACATAGAATTCCTGAGGGGCTTCACCGACCAGATGGCGAATGCGATCGAGAACGCACGGCTTTTCGAGCACGTGACCAGGGCCGAACAGGAGTTGGAGAACATCTTCGAATCCATTTCCGACCTTGTCTTCTTCAGCGGCACCGACTATTCGATCAGGAAGGTGAACAGGGCCGTCTCGGAAAAATTCGGAAAGCCTCCGGAAGACATCATCGGGAAGAAATGCTACGAAATATTTCACGGCGCACAGGAGCCCCCAAAGAGATGTCCGCACCACAAGACCATACTCACGAGAAGGCCTTTTATCGAGGAGATCGAGGAGTCGCATCTCGATGGGACGTTCCTCGTTTCGAGCTCCCCCCTCTTCGACAACAACAGAGAGATGCTCGGGACGGTGCACATCGTGAGGGACGTTACAGAGATCAAGAAACTCAGGCAGCGAATCGCCTCGACGGAGAGGATGGCTGCTCTCGGCGAGATGGCGGCGAAGGTGGCTCATGAGATTCGCAACCCCCTCCTTTCCATAGGAGGGTTCGCAAGGAGGCTCGAGAAGAGACTTGACACTGATCTCAAAGAGTACGCGAAGATCATTGTCGGCGAGGTGAGCCGGCTAGAAGGCATTCTCAGCGACACGCTCTCCTATGTGCGGAGCGGCGGCATGGAAAAGAAGGAGACGGAACTCGATCGCCTCATCGACCACATCGTAAACCTGACGGAGTCCTCTGCAACGGAGCGGGAAAATACCATTGTGAAGGAGATCAGGTCGCCGATAAGGGTTCCCCTGGACGCTGACCGGTTCAAGCAGGCGCT
>JBLMXV010000139.1:0-11261 GCA_050257935.1 Chloroflexota bacterium | reverse complement strand
GGGCTGGCAGAGAGGAAAACCGAAACAAGTCACAGTGATATCCGGACGGCCTTCCCTTCCCGGACTCGCCGTCCCGGCAGATAGATATGTTCTCACCACATAATCTGTTCCTCATCGTGCTTGGCTACCTTCTTCTCCTGTTCGCCGTCGCGTATGTTGCAGAGCGGAGGGAAAAGGCCGGAAAGAGCATCGTCAACAACCCTTATGTATACTCTTTTTCCCTCGCCGTGTACTGCACGTCCTGGACCTTTTACGGGAGCGTCGGAAAGGCGGCGACCTCGGGCCTCTCATTCCTCCCGGTCTATCTCGGCCCTACCCTCATAGCCGCGCTCTGGGTCATCGTCCTACGCAAAGTCGTCCGCATAGCAAAAGTGAACAGGATCACCACGCTCTCGGACTTCCTCAGTTCGCGCTACGGCAACTCCCTCTTTCTGTCCGGTCTCGTGACGGCAGTGACCGTCATCGGCATCATCCCCTACCTCGGCCTCCAGATCAAGGCCATACTCAGCACCTTCGCGCTCATCTCCGGCAAGGAGACGGGGACCGCTTTCGCGGGGCTCGTCATCACCGCCGTACTCGGTTTTTTTGCCATCATCTTCGGAGCGAGGCGACTCGACCTCTCTGAAAGGCACAGCGGTCTCGTTTGCGCCATTGCCTTTGAATCGGTCGTGAAGCTGGCCGCTTTCCTCCTCGTCGGCGCCTTCGTGACCTACGGCATCTTCGACGGGTTCCGTGACATATTCGCACGGGCCGCGGAGGCGGGTCACTCGGCCCTGATGTCGCTCGGTTCCGGGGCCGGAACGTCCTACGGCGAGTGGCTCGCGATCATGCTTCTCTCAATGTCGGCCATCATGTTTCTGCCGCGCCAGTTTCACATGGCGGTGGTGGAGAACAGCGACGAGACCCACATCGCAAAGGCGGCGTGGCTGTTTCCCCTCTATCTCCTCCTCATCAACATATTCGTCCTGCCCATCGCCCTCGGCGGACTGCTCGCAGGAGGTTCCAAAGCCGACGCCGATTACTTCGTCCTCACCCTTCCGCTGGGACAGGATGAGCACTATCTCTCGCTCCTCGCCTTCATGGGCGGGTTTTCCGCCGCATCGGGAATGGTCATAGTCGAAGTGCTGGCTCTGAGCACCATGGTCATGAACAGCATGATAATGCCTGCTTTTACGCGGTATCACGAGTCGCCCCGCTTTCCTCTTGTGATTCTCACCATGAAGCGCATCGCGATGCTCACAGTTCTTTTTCTGGGATACCTATTCGCCCTTTTCTTCGGCGAGTTCTACAGCCTCGTTGATATCGGCCTCAAGTCCTTCGAGGCGGTGGCCCTCTTCGCTCCGTCGTTCATCTTGGGCCTATACTGGAAACGCGGAACGAAGGCCGGAGCTATGGCCGGTCTCATCGCGGGATTTGCGGTACTTCTTTACACTCTCGTCGTCCCGGCCCTGATGCGTGCGGAAATACTGGATGAAGACCTCGTGAAGACACTAACTGTCTCGGGTTTGCTTAATCCCACATGCCTCTTCGGCATCAGCGGCTTCGGCAAATGGGGCCACTCACTGTTCTGGAGCATGCTCTTCAACCTCGTAGCCTACATCGGAGTGTCGGCGTTTACGAGACAGTCCAAGGAAGAGGAAATCCAGGCGCTGATCTTCGTCGAATCGTACGAAAAAGCGAGAGATCTCGGCCCGACGGGTTCCTACACAGTTGCCGACATAGAGGCCGTCCTCGCCCAGTATCTGGGAAAGCAGGCGGCAAAGGAGGCGGTGGAGCACTTTCTCACGAAGAAGCATAAGACGCACGATGAGGCGACGCCCAGAGACCTCGTGGAACTGAGGACTCATGCTGAGAACATCCTCTCAGGCGCGATCGGCGCCCCCATTGCGTCGATCATTTTCGAGGACAGGCTCTGCCTCACCGAGAGGGAGAGGGGCGAGCTCTCAGAGTCGATCAGGCAGATCACCGAGAGCCTGCGGCTGTCACGGCAGGAACTCTCAGAGGTCAACAGAAAGCTTTCGTACCTCAAGGAGTTCAGTGAAAACATCATCGACAGCGCGCCCCTCGGCATTGTCACCGTCGATGCCATGATGAGAATCGAGTATTGGAACCGCGGGATGGAGGCGATCTGCCGAGTTTCAAGGGCGGAGGCTTTCGGCAGGCACGTGGCTGACCTGCTGCCGTGGCTCACGGAGGAGCGCCTGAAAACAACGGAGCAATTTGAGATATCCATCGACATGCCGATCCACCGGACCTTCAAGATCTACGTGAGCACCTTCACCCATCCTTCGGGGGGGTTCGTCGTCATCCTCGAGGACATAAGTGAGACAAAACGTCTCGAGAGAGAACGGAAAAACATACTCTCCATGTTTGCCCATGACATGAAGAACCCTGTATTGACAGCCGGGGGATTCCTCGCACGTATCCGGGCAGGTAAGGCGGGCCCGGTCACAGAGACGCAGGCGGGTTACCACGACCTGATGGCGGAAGAACTCCGGAGGCTGCAGGAACTGATCACGGACTTTCTTGAGTTTTCAAGGTTCGAGGCGAAGGAGTGCAAGCCGCTATGCAAGCCCTGTGATATTGTCGCAGCTCTGTGCAGACACGTGGAGACCGCAAGGATAGAGGCGGAGAAGAAGGAAATCGGCGTCACAATCAACTCTGCCTGTACGTCCCCGCAAATCTCGGCAGACATCGGGCTCCTCGAACGCGTGATCACCAACCTCCTCGACAACGCGATCAAATACACCGATCCCGGCGGGTCGGTAACCGTCACATTGTGTGAGCGGGAGAAGAACATACTCGTCCAGGTCGCTGACACAGGCGCGGGTATTCAGGAGGAACACATCCCCTTCATCTTCGATGCGTTCTACCGGGTGAGCCGTGACACGAGGGGCTCAGGACTCGGCCTTTCAATCGCGAAGACGATAGTCGAGGCACACGGCGGAAAGATATGGGTCGAGAGCACGCCCGGGAAGGGGAGCGTCTTCAGCTTTACCATCCCGAAGGATTAGCGCCTCTGTGTCCGTTTCTGTGAGAGGTCATCATCCCTGGTGCACCCTAAGTCGGCCTGGTCTCCTGCCCGCGCACGAGTCTGCTGGGGGCGCGTCGGGTGGCCTTGCAGAGTTGTCATCGTCTTGACGAAGTGTGCTAATATAATCATCAATTTTACTGATATCTTATCGATGAGGTGAGGATATGAACCTGAATGAGGAGATCTCACGGGTCGCATACGAACTCTATGAGAAGAGCGGCCGGATCCCGGGACGCGACGAATTCAACTGGCTCGAAGCCGAGAAGATCGTGAGGGCGCGGCTCGCCCTGAAACAAGCGGGAGCCAAGGCAGCTGAAACAAGGGAGACGGTGACGGCGGCGGCTATCAAACCCGCGGAAAAGGCTGTGGCGGGGACTCGATCGAAGAAGTCCGAGATGACTCCAGTCGAGACCAAGAAGACCAAAACTACCACGACGAGAAAGAAGAAGACATCATAAGGAATGCGGGAGGCCCTCCTCTATGAGAGGCTCGCTGAAAGCAAAGTACAATGTCACCTCTGCGCCCATTACTGCACCATTACTCCGGGGAAGCGCGGGATATGTGCCGTACGGGAAAACAGGGATGGTACCCTCTTCACCCTCGTGTACGGGAAGGTCATCGCCCGCCATGTCGATCCTATAGAGAAAAAACCCCTCTTCCATTTCCATCCTGGCTCGCGCTCGTACTCCATCGCTACAGTGGGATGCAATTTCAAATGCCTCCATTGCCAGAATTACGAGATCTCTCAGTATGCCAAGGAACACGAGGGAATACCCGGCGAGGAGATGACGCCCGAGGACATCGTAGTCGCCGCTGAACGCGCACAATGCACGAGCATCTCGTATACCTACACCGAGCCGACGATCTTTTTTGAGTTTGCCTATGACTGCGCCCGCCTCGCACGCGAGCGGGGAATCAAGAACGTCTTCGTGAGCAACGGTTATACGACTCCCGAGGCGACGAGGCTGATAACTCCCTACCTCGACGGTAACAACATCGATCTCAAAGGCGACGATGAGTTTTACAAAAAGGTGGTGGGCGCAAGGCTTCAGCCGGTGATCGACACGATCAGACTGATGAGGGAACTCGGCGTGTGGGTGGAGGTCACCACCCTGGTGATACCCTCTCACAACGATTCCGAGGCATTCCTGTCATGGGTGGCCGATTTCATCCGTTCCGTCGACCCCGCGATCCCCTGGCATGTGACCCAGTTCTATCCCACATACAGGCTGACCGACCAGCCGCGGACACCTGTGAGCACTCTCAGAAAAGCCCGAGAGATCGGGCTCAGGGCAGGCCTGAAATACGTCTATGAGGGAAACGTCCCCGGTGAAGGAGGGGAGAACACGTACTGTCCCTCGTGCGGGGAAACGCTGATCACGCGGATGGGGTTCTTTCTGACTGATATCAAGATGCGCGACTCACGCTGCAGTAAGTGTGGATGCACCATCGACGGCGTCGGCCTGCCGTGAGACGGCTTGCATTCTGCCCTGCTGACCCTCTCGGCTATTCAACCATTCCCTACCCTGATTGTTCACGAGTGCGCAGCGGCAATAGCTGAGACAGCTCAAGTCCTTTCCGCAGGGAGTGAAATGGTGAACGTGCTTCCTTTCCCCGGACTGCTCTTGACCGTGACGGCCCCGCCATGCGCCTCTATTCCTTTCTTGACGAACGCCAGTCCTAGCCCCCATCCCCGCGCATCTTCACCGGCGCGGTAAAAGGGATCAAAGATAAAGGGAAGGTGATCCTGATCGATGCCGATTCCGGTGTCGGCTATTTCGATTAACGTAGTGGTGCCCTCCTTCATGAGACGGGCGGTCACCGAGCCTCCCCGCTGCGTGTACTTTATGGCGTTATCCAACAAGTTCTTGACTGCCCGCACTATCAGTGCGGCATCGGCTATGATGGTATCAGGAGCGTTTTCCTTGATATCCACTAGCACATTTATTTCTTTTCTCGACGCTGCCGGCTTCGCCATTTCGACGATCTTATAGAGTTCGGTTTTCACGTCGAAGGGGAGCATGACCGCTTTGAGATCCTTCGACTCAACACGCGAAAATTCCAGGAAGCCGGCGATCAGCTCTTTAAGGGCCATGCATGCTTCGTTGATGGTATCAAGAGCGGCAAGCTGCTTGTCGGTCAGCGGGCCCTCTTTTCCGGAAAGCAGCCGTGAAACGAATCCCGCCGCTGCCGTGACGGGGTTCTTCATATCA
This sequence comes from Chloroflexota bacterium, assembly GCA_050257935.1. GTDB lineage: Bacteria > Nitrospirota > Thermodesulfovibrionia > Thermodesulfovibrionales > Dissulfurispiraceae > JBLMXV01. The sequence continues at coordinate 6,014 of JBLMXV010000139.1, read as the reverse complement.
TGAGCGAACATGGAGAGCATGTTCCGCCATTCAAGTTCAAGTTGTTTCTTTTCGGTGACGTCGATGCCCGTGCCGATCACATACCTGACGGAACCGTTGCCGTCGAACAGCGTCGTGTTTGACCATTCGATCAATCGTCTTGAACCTTGTTTGGTTAACCAATAGTTTTCGTGCCTGCTTGGAAACTTCCCTGATCGAAGCGCCTCGAAAATGGTCCTTACCTTATCCACTTCATCAGGAACTAAGAATATCTCCCAGAGAGGTACATTCTTCACCTCGTCGAAAGCGTAGCCGGTGGTTTGTTCACAGGCGTGGTTGAAGGTGATGATCCTACCCTCCCGGTCGAGGACAACCACCAGGGCTCCCACCGTATCGAGGATAGAGGTAGTGAGGTTTCTCTCCGCCTTTAGATTTCTTTCCGCATCTCTGCTCTTGGCAAGCAGTGTTTGTGCATAGATGCTGAAGAGGATAATGAATACCACAATTACCAGCCGCATCCAGATTTCATTGAGGTCCGCAGGTATGAGACGGTCGGAGAGGTTCCCGAGATTGAAGACAAAAACGTCCATTGCAGTTTCGGCGACCCAGTAGACTGCCGCAATGCCGGCTCCCAGGACAATCAGGCGCTTTTCCCTAATACGACGGTAGATGCTTACAATCGGACTCATAAGGGCTTGGTTAGTTCTTCAGGTCGTTGACCGGCCTGTACACAAGAATTCTACAAATAAAGAGCAGGCTGCATGCCCCTTCACGCTGAACACGGGCAACAAGGGCACATACTACCATGAAAAAGGGTATCACCGGAACTGGAAAGCCGTCAAGGGCGGCCACTCTAGTAAAGCCACCGTTTAACCCTGGGCAGCGGCCAAGCCACGATCACCTCGATCCGAGAGTCCCGATGCTCCCGCAATCATCCGGCAGTCGCTCGGTGTCGCAGAAAAGCGCCTGGCAAGTTAACTAAGGGACTCTGGTTACCGAAAGATGTGACGAGGAGAAACCCTTTCTTGATGTAACGCTGCTCAGGGCAAGAAGAGGAAGGGAGTGATGAAAGAATGGCCGCCTGATGGTTCTTACACACTTACTGACAGGACAATCTTTGATTTCATAGTCTCGCTTTTTCATACTTTAACTGCTTCAATTCTTTTTGAATATCTTCGACCAATTTTTCGAGATTGCTCTTATGGTCGAGTTCCTGCTCGGCAAGTTTGAAAAACATCTCGCGGGTACCCTCATGCTTTGACGTATTTGCAAGATCCAGATAGAAATGATACGCCGCCTCTTCCTTAGGGACGGCTATGATCAAAGCCTCCAGGCGTTCCTCCAGTTCGGTGATTCGCTGGTCCAATCTTTTTTTCATGGTTTTGGCTCCTTAGTATGATTGTTTCGTCTGTGCATGCGGGGAACATGTTAGTGCCCACTTCCAAAGACGAGCTTACCTCCGAGAAAACCCATGTAGACGACGAGTGGGAGAATGGCGATATTCAGGGAGAGGAAGAGAATGCGCGAACCACCGGCATCCTCAATTATTTCGGGGTAATAGCCATACCAAAGCGTGCAGATGGTTCCCAATGCACATAAGACAAGTCCGTACCGATATTTCCTGACAAAAAGTCTGACCTTTGCTCCTTTATATTTTTGTTTCCACTCAATGATCCCCGTGAGATAAGAGAGAGGAGCGGAAACGGTAGCTAAAATCATAAGGTGAAAATATGCAAAGAGAGCTGAGTCCTTTTGGTAAGAATAGGACAGAATTAAGAAGACTATCGCGACAGGATACAGCGCAGTAGTGAAGTGAGCGGACATCGAGTGAAGGTGCAGATCATACTTTCCAATTTTCATGATATGATTATAGTTTGAGGGCTTACCGAAGTCAAAAAGAACGCGTTGGCAGGGGTTTCCTCTGAGAGGAGTCAGAGCCGTGGTCTTCCAGGGCGAGACGGTCGACTCAGACCCTTCGATGAGCCGTAAGGCAGACCGCCGTCGCGATGCACTTGGAGAGCGGGGATATTCGGGCAGTACAGGTGAAACTCGCGTGACGTCTGACCACCGCCGGATACCTCAAACTCTCGCCGGATGCCTCGCCAAACCTCATCGATCAGGAGGTATACTGTAACTGTGACTGTCACAACAATCGGTGACGGATCGGACACTGGAAAGGATGAACATCGTCCACGAGTTTGTTCGCGTCTAGCCCAACGGCGCGATGTGGGCCCCGCGCAGGATAACATCAGATCAGGTTCACCTGTAAGAATATTCATAAACCCCGATCGTCTCATGCGTGGAAGACTGTAATTGTCACATGCCGCCTGAACGTAAATCAGACAATATCCCCTGGCATCTCATTCTAATTTTTGTTCTTCTTGCTGTTGGTATCGGAGGCGCCGGCTACTCTTACTACCGGGATCAGAAAGAAACGACTAAGCGTGTCAGATACGGTGATCTATCCGGGATCGCCAGACTGAAGGTCAACGAAATATCGAGGTGGCGCCAAGAACGATTGGCAGACGCACAGGTTATCTCGACTAACCAGTTCATTATAAAGAGTGTCAATCAGTGGTTCACAGGCCCAACCTCAGCGGAAGTCAGGCAAACCATTCTCGACTGGATGAGCTTTCTGAACACAAAATTTGATTACAGGAGTATTCTGCTTCTCGATCCGAAGGGGTCGGTGCGATTATCAGTTTCACATGATCCTGACGGACAACTAGTCGATAGTTTCGTGCACGCTCTGGCAACCGAAGCATCGCGAACAAAAAAAGTTATTCTTTCTGATCTGCACACCGATAAGGCAGGGAAGGACATCTACCTTGATCTGTTTGTGCCGCTGGTCATACGGGAGGGATCTCACACTCGCTCCTGCGGGATTCTTTTGTTGCGCATCGATCCCCGGCAGTTTCTTTATCCGCTCATTCAATCGTGGCCTACACCAAGCCAGACAGCCGAGACGTTGATCGTCCGTCGTGAAGGTGACGATGTCGTATTTCTCAATGAACTCCGACATATGAAGAATACGGCGCTCACTCTTCGGCTGCCTCTTTCAGAGGAGTGGCTGCCGGCGGCGATGGCCGCACGGGGCGAGGAGGGCATCGTTGAGGGTTTGGACTATCGAGGCGTGCCGGTGCTTGCTGCAGTGCAGAGGATCCCTGACTCCCCATGGTCTCTGGTCGCCAAGGTCGATTCAGTCGAAATTTATGCCTCCCTTCGCGAACGCCTCTTGTTCACAATGGGCCTGGTGGGTGCGTTGATCGCTGTCGCGGGTGTGAGCCTCGGTCTCACCTGGCGTCATAAACATGCTCAATATTACCGGAGCCAGTATGAGGCGGAAGTCCGGCACAATGCCCTCTTGCAGCGATATGAGTATCTGACTCGGCATGCCAACGATATTATCCTCCTTCTGGATCGTCAAGGTAGGATCGTCGAGGCAAACGAACGGGCACTGGCATCCTACGGATACACTCGCGATGAATTGCTCCAGCTACATATACGGGACCTGTGGGCCCCCCAGACAGCACCAGCGGTGGACGCGGAAATGCAGGCAACCCATGAGGTAGATGGTTCTGTGTTTGAGACTATGCACCGGCGAAAGGACGGGACAGTATTTGCCGTTGAGGTCAGCTCACGCATCGTCGAAATCGAGGGCGAAGGGTTCTTTCAGGATATCATCCGTGACATAACCGAGCGAAAGCGCGCCGAGGAAAAGCTGAAGCAAGCGTTAGCGGACCTGGAGCGCTCTAACAAGGATCTGGAGCAGTTTGCCTATGTCGCCTCTCATGACCTGCAGGAACCTCTCAGAAAGGTCGCGAGTTTTACCGAACTCCTCGCAAAGCGCTACGAAGGGAAACTGGATCGGAATGCCGACAGATACATCGATTATATCGTGGATGGGGCGAAGAGAATGCACGTACTGATTAACGACCTCTTGGCATATTCCCGTGTGAGCACATCGACTGAGAAATATGTTCAGACGGACTGCACTGAAGTCATTACTCAAGTACTTGACGATATGCGCAAGACCATACGCGAAAGCGGAGCAGCAGTAACATATGATCACCTGCCGACAGTAACAGCCGACCCGACACAAATCGGACGGGTTTTTCAAAACCTCATCGCAAATGCTATCAAGTTCCGTCGCGACGAGCCGCCGCGAATTCATATTTCGGCAAGACGCGAGGGGAGAGGATGGATTTTCTCTGTGAGCGATAATGGCATAGGGATACAGCCCGAGTTCTTTGATCGCATTTTCCTCATGTTCCAGAGACTTCACACGCGAGCAGAGTATCCCGGTACGGGCATAGGACTCGCAATCTGCAAGAAGATCATCGAACGGCACGGTGGACATATCTGGCTCGAATCAGAGGTTGACAAAGGCTCTACCTTTTATTTCAGTATTCCGGAAAAGACAGGAGGCGGATAGGTGTGAACCCTAGGAAAGAGGTTGAAGTTCTACTCGTAGAAGACGACCCGGGCGACGTCGAACTGACAACGGAGGGGTTGAAAGCTTCAAAGATGCTGGTCAACTTGCATGTCGTGGATGACGGCATCAAGGCTATGAAATACCTGAAAAGAGAGGCGCCTTATACGGACGCATTGCGGCCCGACTTGGTCTTGCTTGATCTCAACCTTCCGAAAAAGGACGGACGCGAGGTGCTGCGGGAGATCAAGAGCAGCGAGACGATGAAGTCCATTCCCGTCGTGGTCCTTACGACATCGGCAGATGAAGGGCACTTCAGCAGATGCTACGAATACGGGGCCAACTGTTGCATCACTAAACCCGTGGGACTTGATGACTTTATACGAATCGTCAAGACAATCCAGGAATTCTGGTTCACCATAGTGAAATTGCCTGATGACGATTAGGGGAGCCAACACATTATGATGAGGCTTTATCGACCTCATTGTCTCGACACGCCGCCTTTCTCTGAGCGAAGCGTGTCTGAGATTCCTTGTGCAGACGAGGGGTAACGAAAACAGAATAGGGATGGAGTGCACAAATTGAGAAATGAACAGCACATAAGAGCTTTGATAATCGAGGATAGCGACGGCGATGCGGACCTTATCTGTGAAGTCCTGTCAGAAGCGGAAGGTGTCCGTATTGATACAGAGCGAGCGGACAGAGTGTCCGCCGGGATGGAGCTTCTGAGGAAGAAGAAGTTTGACGTCATTTTATCCGACCTGGGCCTGCCGGACAGTCAGGGCATCGAAACATTCATCAGGCTTCACAGTCAGTATCCAGACCTACCCATAATCATACTGACCGGCCTCAGCGACGAGGAACTTGCATTGCAAGCGTTGCAGAAAGGCGCCCAGGACTATCTTGTCAAGGGACAAACTGACATCGATTCATTATGCAAGTCAATACGATATTCAATCGAGCGGAAGAAATTGGAGGAAGAGGTCCTGAGAGCGAGAAAGCTCGAATCAATACGGATCTTGGCCAGTGGCATTGCCCATGATTTCAATAACATACTGCAAGGCGTGATAGGCAATATCTCCGCAGCAAAGCTGCACCTGAGTCCCGAAGACGAAGCCGTTCCACTGCTGGATAATGCAGAAAAGGAGTCCATGCGGGCAGGTGCTCTGACAAAACAATTGATCAGCCTTGCCAGAGGTGGAGCTTCAGCCAGGAAAAGAACCTCCATTGGAGATCTCGTGAAGAGTGCCGCAATTTATTCTCTGGACAGATCCAGGTTCAAGGCAGAGTTTCATTTGCCCGATGATCTCTGGGCAGTTGAAGTCGACGAGGGTCAGATCATGGAGGTGGTCCACAGTATCGTTCTCAACGCTCAGGAGGCTATGCCTGACGGAGGAACAATCACTATCGTTGCTGAGAATGTTACTCACGGCGGGAAGGACGTGCTCCCTCTGGAAGAAGGGGGGTACGTGAAGATATCTGTAAGCGATGCAGGTATTGGCATACCGGCAGAGAATCTTGTCAAGATATTTGATCCCTACTTTACGACAAAGAAGATAGGGGTTCAAAAGGGGACGGGTCTCGGGCTCGCCAAGTGTTATTC
>JBLMXV010000138.1:0-19709 GCA_050257935.1 Chloroflexota bacterium | reverse complement strand
CGGCGTCGCGAGTTCGCAGTTCACTGCACCGACTCTTGCCGAGGGTGCAGGGAACGTGTCGGCGACAGTCACGGCATCGGTGGGCGGCAAGAGCGGGACCACGCGGATCACTGTCATCGCTCCACCTGCACCACCAGTTGAGCCGACAGCGCTTACGGTGTCGCCGACAACATTTACGATAAGTAGTGCAACCGGTGGGAGCGTGCAATTTACTATCGTCGGAGGCACGCCCCCGTACACTATTAACTCCAGCAATCCTTCGTTCCAACCGTCTGCAGGAACCGTCAGCACGAGCGGGGGGACCTTCACGGTGACGATACCACCTCCACCGCCTATCACGCCGCTGCAAGACATAGTTTACACGGTTGTCGACGGCGGCTCGAAGACCACCACTGCGACAGTCAAGGTTGGTCCGTAAGGGCGCGCTCTTTTTTGCTACAGAACGGGCGGGCTTCGGCCCGCCTTTTTTCATGCCCGAATTGCATATACTTAACGGTTGCTGCAATTGTGCAAGCGAAGGTCTCGGATTGCGCCGTTCATCGGGGGGAGGAATATGAGAAATGTTCTTTGTCTTCTGGTTCTCGTCATTCTCTCGTCGTGTGGGGAGAACTCGGGCACGGCTGTCAGCGTGAAGTCCGGAAGCACGGACGAGGAAAGGGCAAAGATAACGGTTCAGTCGGTGCTTGCACAGGCTGAGCAGGGTGCATACAAGAAAGGCGAACTGCTCGTGAAGTTTAGATCTGGAGTCATCGCGAGGGCATCACTGCGGTCGCATCAGGCAGTCGGGGCTCAGGTGCAGCGGAAGCTCTCCCTCGTTCCGGGTATGGAGCACGTCAGGCTGGCAGAAGGGATGACGGTCAGGGAAGCGATCATGAGGTACATGTCGGATCCCGACGTCGAGTATGCCGAGCCGAACTATACCAGAGGGGCGACAGAGACCGTACCGAGCGATTCCCTCTTCGGCCAGGAGTGGGCATTGCGCAATACTGGGCAGGTCGCGGGCGGGGTCCCGGGGGCTGACATAAAAGCGACGCTGGCGTGGGACATTACGAAGGGCAGCAGAAGTGTTGTAGTTGCCGTTCTCGACAGCGGCATCGATTACACCCATCCGGATCTTCAGGCTAATGTCTGGAGCAACTCTGGAGAGACGAACTGCACGGACGGCATCGATAACGATGGCAACGGCTTCATCGACGACTGCAGGGGCTGGGACTTCGTGAACAACGACAACGACCCGCTCGACGACCTGGGGCACGGGACACACGTGTCAGGCATTCTTGGCGCCGTGGGCAACAACGGCATCGGTGTCTCGGGAGTGATGTGGGAGGCACAGGTGATGCCGCTCAAAATCCTCGACAGTAACGGCGACGGCTCAGTGGCTGCCGAGATCGCCGCGATTAGCTACGCTGTGTCCAAGGGGGCAAGGGTCGTGAATGCGAGTTTCGGGGGACCCCAGTTTTCGAATGCCGAGTTCGATGCGATGACCGCGGCTCGTGACGCAGGTGTCCTCGTCGTTGCAGCTGCGGGGAACGACGGGAATCAGTCGGCAGGGAACAACGATGTCAATCCAGTCTATCCGGCCAATTATGCCCTCACCAATATCATTTCTATCGCAGCCACGGATCAGGCCGACCGGAAGGCATCTTTCAGCAATTTCGGCCAGAGGACCGTCCACGTGGCGGCGCCGGGAGTATTCATCCTGAGTACCTACCCTCTTGGTTATCAGGCCTTAAGTGGCACCTCGATGTCCGTTGCATTTGTGTCGGGCCTTGCAGGGCTCCTCCACAGCCAGTACGCCGGCTTTGGTCATGCCCAGCTAAGGGGGATGATCCTGAAGTATGTCGACGTGCAGCCTGCCCTTGAGGGACTCACATTCTCAGGCGGGAGGATAAACGCCGAGCGCACGGTGGCGTCACTGCTTGCCCCGTCTAACTTCTTGGCTGACCCATCGTCTCCGGGGAGGGTGGTTCTCTCCTGGAAGGATAATTCCACCGGAGAGGACGGCTTTACGATAGAGAGACGCACGGGCAACGGAGAGTTCACCGAAATCAGACGCGTGGGAGAGAACACGGCGGGTTTCACTGATTCCGCAGTTACTGACGGGGCTACGTCGACCTACCGGGTCCGCGCCTTTGCGGCGCTGCCGAACCCCCCGGAAAGCTCCCCTGTCGATGCTGAGTCAACGCCTGCGGAGACATCCGTTACCGTTCCCTTCGCCTCTCCCACCGGCCTTGCCGCCTCCGCAATCTCAAGGAGTGAGACCCGTCTCACCTGGAGTGATAATTCAAGGGCCGAGACGTTGTACAAGATAGAGCGCAGGACCGGCGAAGACAGTTTTGCACAGATAGCCACAGTCGGCGAGAACGAGACGGTCTTCAACGATTCGGCCCTGAGTCCTTCCACCACGTATACGTACAGGGTCAGGGCTTTCAGCGATTCCCTCGGTGATTCTGCTTACTCAAACGAAGCAGTAGTGACGACTCAGGCAGCAGGCAGTGGGGGCGGCGGCGGAGGGGGCGGCGGGGGGTGCACCATAGCAGCGCGTCATGCGGATGATACCATTGATCCTGTCATCATCCTCGCTCTTGCCGCGGTTCTCGCGCGTATTGTCAGGAGGGCGAGGAGGATCTGAGAACGCTATCTCTCCGTGCTGTCCCTGAACAGAGAGGGATAGTTGCTTCGCGAAGGATCGAGTTTCACTGCCTCGTCCAGATATTTCCCCGAAGACTTCAGGTTGCCCTTATGGAATTCAGCGAGGGATGCGCTGTAGAGAGCATCTGTGAGGATATCGAGTACAGCTCTCTTCGTCTCCTCCGGGGCTAGCCTGAAGGCGGTCCTGAGTGCAGGGAGAGCGCTCTCCCATTTTCTCAGAGTCACGTAACATCTCCCGGCGTAAAGGTAGGCGACACCGTAATTTGGCTCAAGGTCGGTAGCCCTCTCGAAATGGGCGACCGCTTCCGCATACCTTCCCTTGTCGAAAAGCGACAGCCCCTTGGTGAATTCTTCTTCCGCCTCATTGCGAACCCCGAGCCCTGCGCATGACAGGAGAAACATTAGTGACACGAGGCACAGGGCAGCTCTGACACGAGACATGGAAATCCCCCCTCTGCCGGCTACCGGTAGGCGACGGCCGGCGTCGATGCCTAGACTTCGCTTTTCATTAACGATAAAGGTACCTTGAGGGAGGTACCTGGTAAGGCGTATCAAAGCACAGGTTCACGAATTGCAAGATGTTGCGCTTCTGCATCACGTCTCCCATACGTTGTATTGCCCCATCAGTCTCACTCCCGAATAGTAGCAGCACAATTCATGGTCCAGATCGTTGATGAACGACCGCTCATTCCCGTCTTCAAAGAGAACTCGCACCAGGCAGAAACCACCGGGTAAAGTCGAATGCTTTTCCTCGACGACCTCTCCGATTCCCCACGTAAAGTGGCGGGCGTGCCTGACACGATCGCCGATTCTCAAATACAGACGCTGCTTCATGCCCTATTATAGCAAATTCACCGTACGTGCATTCCTTGCAGTGTATAGACGAAATGGCCCGTAATGGTGAATCCGTCACGGCCCCATTCGTCGGGGAGAGGCCAGTAGGGGTCCCCATCCCAGAGAGCCTTCATCGCGGCATCGTCGAGGTTCCTGTAACCCGAGGTCCGGACCAGTTCGACGGCGCCGAGCCTTCCGTTCTTCTTTATGGTGAAACGAATGTATAAGTCACCGTATATACCCCGATCCGCCGCATCAGGCGGATACCGCCAGATGCCCTGAATCTTCTCCTTGAGTCTCTGCAGGTAGCCGTAGTACTTGAATTCAGTGGTGTCAAACGTGATGCCACTCTCTTTCTTCTCCGACTGCTTCGATGGCTCAGTGAGCTTTGCGATCACATCACGATCAAAGAGCTTCTGCCGCATCGTCTTGGGTGTCCTGTTTGCGGAGTCACCGGGCGCGTGAGGTGCGGACTCTGGTCGCGCCGGCTCAGGTGACTGGATACCAGGGGCACCTGGAGCGGGCAGGATCTCGCCTGGGGACCCTTGTTGCTTGGGTGGGGGAGGAAGGATCCTTTCCGAGGGACTCAACACGCCGCTTCTGGACTGCGGGACCGCTTCCTGTCGCCGTGGAGGCGGCGTCGTCTTCGGCGGTGGCGCGGGTGCGATCTGTCTCTCCCGCCGGGGCGCCGCAGGCAAGCTGCGAGACCCGCGAGGCGGCTGTATCCGTCCCGGAGAGGACGGCGTTCTCTCCTGACTGGGCGTCTCCAGTTCATCGGGAGTTACGATTCTCGCGTAAAACGGGGCAGCGCCCTTCTCCTTCTTCTCTTGAACGAGGAAGAATGCGAGCGATATCAAAATGATGTGAAAGACTAGGGAGTAAGTTAGGGCCTTCTTCAAGATGTTTTATTCTAGCACACAGACAAAAGGGCGGGGCCACACGAAAGCTTGCCTTTCGTACAACGGCACTCATGATGAGTAGACCATACAGTTGCCTTTCGTCGCAGGGCAGAGCGCCTCGAATCCTTCATGAATGCGATGAAATATGATTCAGAGTCCGGTCTTCTCGATTCCATTACAAGTGTGGTTTTGAAAGGGACCTGACACGGCGGTCTGGAGATGAACAAGGTATCGCTCATAAAGTCTTTTCAGCAGGTATATAAAGGTATAGAAGGAGCAAGACAGGCCGTCAATCACCGCGCTCCTGCGTGATGAGGTGACGCTTTTCGTGATCTTGTTATTGCCTCCTGCAAAAAAATCGTATCCCGTCATGAGGGTATGATCGGATCGTGGTGCTTAAACCGGTGATGATGCAGGGCAAGGGGCCTTTGCGAGAAGGGAGCGTGAATGTCTTGATTTATCACCTTATAGAAGTGTAAATTTCCCCTTGCAGAAGCGTCGGTTTATTTTACACCACGTCGTTCTTCTGACCGAGTGGATACCGGAAACCCTCTATCTTCTGTACATTTGATCATGGCACGAAGATTGCTCCTATGACCGTGGGAGGGTATGCCCCGGTAGTTTTGGTGTGAATATTGACACCCTATGACTGGCGTGTCATGGAGTATGAAATACGAGGGAATGACCAACGTTGCAGGAGATGTCTGGAAGTGCAAGAAAAGTGACGATAGCATGCCACGTGACGCGCGCGGGGGGCGGAGAAAACTGGTGTGTCCTAGACCACACCAGGAGTGAGGATGAATAGATTCCTTCTGCTCGAAAAGGATGTTACGCGTGCATTGATGGCTCTCGCCGCAGGCGCCCTGATCCTCTCGGCATTCCTGGCGTTCTTCCCAACCGGGGGGGTGACTCAAGACCCGGGGAACTTCAGAGGGATTTCCCGGATGGTGCGTTTTATAACGGGCTTCGCACTCCTGTTTCTCGCAGGATTTTCGGTAATCATGTTTGTGCGCCTGCAAAAGGCGCAAGCGGGACAGAAGTTGTGCGATGCAGTCATAACCAATGTCGGTCCCGATGTGCTGCTGGTCGTCGATCCTGACAGGAACATCGTCAGGTGCAGCGCGACCATCAAGAAGGTGTTTGGCTATGAGGTGGAGGAGGTCGTCAATCAGAAGACGGATCTGCTTTATCCCGACAGGAGGTTGAAGCCTGGCCAGAAGTACGAAATACACCACATCCTCGAGTTGGAAGGATTGCACACAGGCGTGGCAACGGGCAAAAGGAAGGACGGCGAACTCATCCCCCTCGAGATTTCGGCGAGTCTCATCGGTAGTCACCCGGGGGCTATACTTCTAATCCGCGATATCTCCAAGCGGAGGCGTGCCGAGGAGGCTCTCAGGAGGGATCGCGATTTCATCTCGAACGTCCTCGAGACGGCAGGGTGTTTTGTGCTCATCCTTGATCGTGAGTCGCGCGTGGTGCGTGCGAACAGGGCTTTCGAGAAGGCCACCGGTCGGACCCTCAGCGAGGTCAGGGGGAGATATTTCTGGGACCTTTTTCTCGACCCCGATGCCGTTAAGCCTTTGAAGTCCGTGTTTGATAAACTCTCCTCGACAGAATTCCCTATCTACTACGAGCACACGATCGAGACAAAGGAGGGCGTCAGGAGGGTGACCGCCTGGTCGAGCACGCTCATGGTTGACTCAGAGGACTCAGCTGAGTATATTGTTTGCACCGGCATTGATGTGACTGAGCGCGCGCGTGCGGAGGCCAGACTGAGAGACTCGGAGAGATTCCACCGTGCGGTGCTTCAGTCAGAGGAGGAGCCCATACTCATTGTCGACACGAAAGGTGGCCTCATCGGGGCCAGCGACAGGGCGGCTGAACTCACAGGGTTCCGGACTGAGCAGCTGCTTGAGATGGACATCGGACGGCTTTGTACTCCTGAGGACGCAGGGCGGGTGCAGGCCGACCTGCGGGAAGTTCTCCAAAAAGGACCGCGACGAATCGGTGACGCGGGGGTGCTGAGAAAGGACGGCACGGTTGTCCCCGTGCTAATGACCGGGCGGAATATGGAGTACGACGGAAGGACAGCCGTCAGAATAGCCATCAGGGAAATGACGGCGGGACACCGCGTCTCCGAGAGTGGGGAAGCGCAGGCCTGTCATCCAGCATCCTTCGTCGAACATGCGCAGGACCTTATGTGGTCCTTAGACGAGCGATTGCGACTCAGCGCCGCAAATGCTGCCTTTCGCATGTTCTTCCTCCTGTTGTACGGCATCAGGATCAGCCCCGGCATGATGCTGATGAACTACGTGCCAGGGGACGTGAGAGCGCTGATAGCATCGATGTATAACAGAGGGGTCCGCGGCGAAGAGACGAGAGTCGAGCATCGCTTCAACTTCAACGGCGCTGCTGTTGACATCGAGATAGCCTGCTCTCCCGTGATCACCGATGAGAGGACGATTGCGGGTGCGTCGTTTGTTGCGCGCGACGTGACCGATCGACGGAAAAGAGAGGAAGATATCCGAATCTCTCTCAGAGATAAAGACGTCCTGATGCAGGAGGCCTACCACCGGATCAAGAACAACCTGCAGGTCATCGCAAGCCTTCTCAACATCCAGGCCGAGAAGGTGAGAGACAAGGAATCCCTCGACATGTTCAAGGAGAGTCTGAACCGGGTGAAGGCCATGTCACTCATCCATGAGAACCTCTACCGCGCAAAGGACTTCACGCGGATCGACTTCGGCGAATACATGAGAACTCTGGTCGATTATCTGTTCAGGGCGTACGGTGCCAATGTCACACGGATCAAGTCGAGGGTCTCCGCGCCTGCGGTGGTGATGGACGTGAATCAGGCGATGTCGTGCGGGCTCATAGTGAATGAGCTGGTGTCCAACTCCCTCAAATATGCTTTCCCTCCGAACATCGAGGGTGAAGTGTATGTCGAGGTACGTCCCAGGGACGACGGGTATGTTACACTGGTAGCCGGCGACACGGGAGTGGGCTTGCCGAAAGACATTGAGATAAAACAGACGAAGAGCCTGGGTCTGCAACTTGTGAATTCCCTCGTGAATCAGCTTAAGGGTACTATCGTGTTACAGGACAAGGCGGGTACCGAGTTCATGATAACCTTCCCCGTGTTGCCGGTGAAGTGAGGGAGGCTATGGCGCGGGCACGAATCCTCATAGTGGAAGACGAGGGCATACTCGCCATAGACCTGCGGAACAGGCTCGAGAAACTCGGCTACTCCGTCCCGGCAATCGCTTTTTCCGGCGAAGAAGGGGTGAGAAAGGCCCTTGAGAGCCGCCCCGACCTGATCCTCATGGACGTCATGCTCGGCGGAGAAATCGATGGCGTTGCAGCCTCCGAACGCATCCGTTCCTGCACAAACATACCGATTGTGTATCTCACGGCTCATATGGACGAGGAGACCCTTCGCCGCGCACGTATCACGGAGGCTTTCGGATACCTTCTTAAGCCCTTCGAAGAAAGGACGCTGCATGCCACTATCGAGATGGCCCTGTACAAGCACTCGATGGAGACGAGACTTCGTGATAACGAACGGTGGCTCGGCGCGATCTTCGACAGCATAGCGGATGCAGTCATCGTCAGTGATAATGCCGGCGTGGTTACTTTCATGAATCCGGTTGCAGAGGGGCTGACAGGTTGGAATCACGAAGCAGCCATTGGCAAGGAACTCTCACAGGTCGTTCGGGTGATCAGGGAGAACAGGGAGGGAAATGGCACGTTCCTTGTTGAATTGGTGCAGTCGGCGTGCCGTGGCCCGGTAAAGACACGGGGATGGCTCATCCACCGCAATGGCGGAGAGATTCCCGTGGATCTCAGTGCATCGCCGGTGAAGGATGACAAGGATATCCGCGCAGGCATTGTGGTCGTCTTCAGAGACATCACGGATCGGAAGCAAGGAGAAGAGGCACTGGTCCGTTCACGGGATTTCTACCTGACTCTGCTCGACGAGTTCCCCACATTCATCAGGCGGTCCAATGTCGACAAACAATCTGACTACTTCAACAGGGCCTGGTGTAGTTTCACCGGGAGAAGCCCTGATGAAGAAATGGGCCAGGGGTGGACAAGCGGTGTCCACTCCGATGACCTTGACAGAGTCATGCAGGCTTGCAATGAGGCTTTCGAGGCACGTCAACCCTTTGAGTTGGTATACCGCCTGCGGCGGCACGACGGCCAGTACCGGTGGGTGATCGACTTCGGGAGACCCTTCAATGATCTTGAAGGGAATTTCGCGGGCTTCATAAACTCGTGTCGTGATGTCACCGAGCGTATCCTCCAAGAACAGCAACTCGCCTATATGGCGACACACGATCCTCTCACCGACCTTCCCAACCGTGTTCTCTTCATCGACAGGCTGAAGCAGGCGATGGTGGAAGCGGAACGTCATGACTGTATGGTTGCCATCATGTTCCTCGATCTCGATAGCTTCAAGCTCATCAACGACGCCCTTGGGCACGAGACGGGAGACCTCCTACTCAAGGCCGTTGCAAAGAGGCTCAACGCATGCGTCCGGTCCGTGGACACGATCGCCAGACTGGGGGGAGACGAGTTCATCATCGTGCTGCCCGACGTCTGTCATGAGCAGGACATTGCGCAGGTGGCACAGAGGATTCTCGACGGCTTCACGGAGCCTTTCCATGTCGAAGGAAACGAGTTCTTCATTACTGCGAGCGTGGGCATCACAGTCTTCCCGGGAGATAGCAGGGATATCAACAACCTCCTGAAGAATGCCGATATCGCGATGTACAACGCCAAGGAACGAGGTCGCAACAGGTATCAGTTCTATACCCCGAGCCTCAACGAGCGGGTTTCGAAGCGCCTCTCCATAGAGAGAGGATTACGTCGGGCCCTCGACCGCAACGAATTCGTGCTGCATTATCAACCGCAGATGAACGTTGCCTCCAATCGGATGGTGGGTATGGAGGCGTTGCTGAGATGGGATCACCCAGAAAGGGGCCTAATCCCCCCTTCGGATTTCATCTCTCTTGCCGAAGAGACTGGACTGATTGTGCCTATAGGGGAATGGGTGCTCGCACATGCCTGTCTCCAGAATCGCTACTGGCAGGCCGCCGGACTCCCGCGGTTGAAGGTCGCCGTCAACCTCTCGAGCCGTCAGTTCAAGCAGCACAACCTGCTAGGGAGCATCACGAGGGTTCTTAAGGAGAGCGGTCTCGATTCCAGCCTCCTCGAACTTGAACTGACCGAGAGCGTGCTCATGGACCACGAGGAAGCGCATATTCGGATGCTCAAAGAGATACGCGCTATGGGAGTCGGGGTTTCGATAGACGATTTCGGCACCGGGTATTCGTCACTGAGTTACCTCAAGCGCTTTCCTATCCAGACCATCAAGATCGCGCCTGCGTTCGTCCACGACATCGCGTCGAACAACAATAACGGCGCCGTCGCCTCGGCTATCATCGCCATGGCGCAGAGTCTCCACCTCTCGGTCGTCGCCGAGGGGGTCGAGACGGTGGAACAACTCAACTACTTGCGTTCCCGGAGATGTGATCTCATGCAGGGCCATTACTTCAGCAGACCACTCCCGGCGCAGGAGTTTGCTGCCTTGCTTCTGTGAGGGGCGCAAGTCTGCGGCAAAGCAGAAGCCTGCCTACTCCTGTCGCGACCTCGCCTCGGCGCGGTCGCGAGGCCGCATGATGGGGCGTGCAGGGAACGGTCGCAAGGAACTGCGTGTTCTGATACTTCTCTTTGTCGTTTCCATATTCATAGCACCTGCATTACTCTCCCTTGAGGCTAGTCACGCACTTCGTGACTACCTGCATTCCTGCATCGGCATCTCGATGAATGAGTTCCTCATCGCCGGGGTCTTCCTCTACGTTACGGGCATGATATGGCTGAGTTACAGGCACTGGGATACGATCGAACGGAGACACCGAGCCGCCTTGGAAGCAACCCGTAATGTGGACTCTGAGGAGATCCGCCTCGGCGTGCTGGACGAGATGCCGTCGTATGTGAAGCGAGCTGATTCAAGGGGACAATGGGATTTTTTCAACAGGGCATGGCTGGAATTCACAGGAAGGAGCATGCAGGACGAGGCAGGGGAGGGATGGATGGAAGGGGTGCACAGCGAGGACGCGAGCCGGGTCTCGGACACGTACAGCTATGCATTCGGCAGACGGGTGTCATGCGAAATGGTCTACCGCCTGCGCCGCAGGGATGGACAATATCGATGGGTCATGGATTCAGGGAAGCCCTTCCACGAAGGTTCGGGAAGATTTGCGGGCTATGTAAGCGCAACTTACGACATCACGGAGCGGGTCCTTCAGGAGCAGCACTTGTCTCATATGGCTACCCACGATCCGCTGACAGACCTACCCAACAGGGTGCTTTTTCAAGACCGGCTCAGGCAGGCGGTAGTGGAGGCGGAGAGACGCAGGGACCTCGTGGCGTTACTGTTTCTCGATCTCGACAATTTCAAGGGGATAAACGATACTTTGGGTCACGAAGCAGGCGACCAGATACTGAAGGCGGTCTCTTCCCGGCTGCTCTCCTGCATCAGGACCGGCGATACACTTGCCAGGCTGGGGGGAGACGAGTTCCTCATCCTGCTCCCCGAGGTCGTCCATGAAAAGGATCCGGCAATTGTGGCACAGCGCATTCTCGCGAGTCTTGATGAGGCATTTGAGGTGGACGAATACAGGTTGCACTTGAGCGCAAGCATCGGCATCGCATTGTTCCCTGTCAGCGACGGTGAGATGCAAGCCCTTATGAAAAAGGCGGATGCTGCGATGTACCACGCAAAGGGGAGAGGAGGAAAGACATTTCAGTTCGCTCCGGACGAGCTGCATGAGCGGGTGGTGCGAAGGCTCTCTCTTGAGCGGGGCCTCAAGGTTGCAGCCGAGCGGGGGGAGTTCCTCCTCCGTTTTCAGCCCGTGGTCGATGCTGTGCGCGGGCGAATCATCGGAGCGGAGGCCCTCATCGAATGGGAACATCCGGAGGCCGGCATTGTGCATCCGAAGGAATTTCTCTCGCTGGCTGAGGAAACCGGGCTCATCGTGTCGATCGGAGAATGGATGCTTCGGCAGTCCTGCGGACTGAGTAAGGCCTGGCGTTGCGCAGAATCTTCCACGATTGCCTTGGTGGTAAACATCTCCAGCCGGCAGTTGAGAGAGGATGGCTTCAGTGCCATGGTGAAGCGGATCCTTGACGATGCGGGACTGGAACCCCATTCCCTCGTGGTCGAGGTATCC
The DNA here is from genome assembly GCA_050257935.1 of Chloroflexota bacterium. Taxonomy (GTDB): domain Bacteria; phylum Nitrospirota; class Thermodesulfovibrionia; order Thermodesulfovibrionales; family Dissulfurispiraceae; genus JBLMXV01. The sequence goes on along the minus strand of JBLMXV010000138.1, from coordinate 8,086 downwards.
GAAGATGCGCTCATGACGCATGGAGACCACACTATTAAGACCCTTGCCGAGTTGCATCTCATGGGCGTCAGGGTTTCGGTAGATGACTTTGGATCAGGATACTCTTCTCTGAGTGACCTGAAGCGATTCCCTGTCGACTCCATAAAGATCGCCAGGGCTTTCGTGCGCGAAGTGACCACGAGCCGGGACGATGCCGAGATCGTGTCGGCGATCATCACCATGGCAAGCAGCCTCGGGATTACGGCGATGGCCGAAGGGGTGGATTCTGAAGATCAGCTTGCGTGCCTTCTGGAAAAGGGATGCCAGATTGTACAGGGAGACTATGTTGGGAAGCCCATGACACGTGAGCGAATGGAGGAACTGCTCACGACGGGCGGCGGAGCCGCGGGCAACTACCCAAACCAGAAGTCTCTACCCTGGGACGAGTAACGTGTGTGTGGGCGGGAAGGGCGTAACGAGTACCGTGGGCGGCGAACGTGCAATATCGGCATTACAGCAGGTCGGGCAAGAGGTGTCTAAAACTGGCTGCGTAGGAGGCGAGAACTCCTAATCCGGTCTCCTTCTTAAGCCACAACCTGATCGCCATCTCTTGAACCTCCTGATGGCGGTGAAGGGCGATCCACTTCTCGATGCGCTCGTCGCTTCGGAAGAGGTGGCTCCTGATCTTGGTCATGATGGCGAACCTGCCCCCAAGCTTACCGTTCCAGAGCTGTGGATAAAGAGCGGGTGTGTTCTCCGAGATTGCCTGGGCTGCAAGCTGTCCGGACTTCATGGCGTAGTAGATGCCTTCATAGGTCACAGGCATGACGAGTCCTGCAGCGTCTCCCACAAAGAGGACGTTTCCCGAACTGAAGGGTCTACCATTCCACGAGGGGACTCTGAACGCACACCGCTTGCTTCCGAGGTGCAGACACTCGGAGCTGTAACCCTCCTCACGTTGCCTCCTCCGCAGGAATGCACTGAACAGTGCGGGAAGGTCGCGCGGCCGGGCGCCACCTGTTCCTGCCATGGCATAGCCGACGGATGGGAAGAGCCATGAGTAAAAGTTGTGTGCGTGGCGAGATCCAAACCAGAATTCGCAGACATCGTCCCTGTAGAGCTTGCGCTGCTCCGAAGGCGCTCCGCTGCAATCCGCTTCACCGGTGACGGGTGCGCTTATTGTATACAGGAAATCGGGTTTCGGAAGGCGCAGGGCGGATGAGACCTTCCCGTTGATTCCATCGGCGGCAATGACATAGCGGGAAACGATCCTTGTCAGTTCGTCACCGTCTTTCTTCTTCACGACGGAGACGGTTGTGGGGCCCACGGATTCGAAGCCTGTGAATTCCGCCTCGAGCAACTTAGCTCCGGCGATCCGTGCCATCTTTCTCATTGCCTCGTCAAAAGACCCGCGCTCTGTGATGCAGAGATAGTCTCCCGAAAGGTCGATCTCCAAGCGAGTTCCCCTCGGCGAGACGAGAAGGATCTTTCCGATCTTTCTCCTCACTTCCTCGGGGGGGACATCGAACTCACTCAGGGAGGCAGAAGGGATGGCTCCCCCGCATGGTTTCCTGTACGCGAAGTTCCTCTCGACAAGAAGGACATCAAAGCCGCTGAGGGCCAGGAACCGGGCGGCTGTCGATCCTGCGGGGCCGCCCCCGACGACGAGCACGTCTGTCTCAAGCATTGTGAATGGCTGACGGAGGCGGAGAGGGAGAGAATCCCCCCTCCCTCCCCTGGTTATTTCTCAGGGCTCCTCACCGTGAGCACCGGGCACTCGGCGTTTCTCACCACCCGCTCCGCAGTGCTTCCGAAGAGCACCCTGTCAAGACCCTTCCTGCCATGCGTGCCGATCACGATCAGATCAATTCCCTTTTCCTTTGTGAATTTGAGGATCTCCTCATAGGGGACCCCCCGCAGAACTGTGCAATCAACATTCTTGAGATCTTCTCTTTCAGAGAGGCCGAACCTCTCCAGTTCCTTCATGGCGTTCGCTTCGAGATCCTTGTACATCACGTCCACGGATGCATGGGGGATGTAGAGACCGGAGGCGCTGGCCATGTCGTAAATCACGTGCAGCAGGTGAAGCCTCGCTCCTTCGCCACGCGCCATCTCGACCGCGTAGGGCAGCACATGCAAGGCACTCTCCGAGAAATCTGTCGGGAACAGGATGTTCTTGAACTTCATCTTCGCAACGCCTCCTTCACTGTGATATCGCATCCCTCTGGATGCCAGTGCAGTTCTTCAGATATATGAGCCGCAGCCCTTCGAGGGTGAGCATCGGCCTTGTCACGTGCGCTTTCTCGAGAAAAGGTGATATCAGCCGTGCGTACCCCCCGGTGAGCACTAAGTTTACCCTAAAGTGGTGCGCTTTCTCTATACCCCTCACGATATGCTCGATGGCACCCGCTGTCCCATGTACGATCCCGGAACTGATTGAGGAGGCTGTGTCGTTGCCGAGCACTGCTCGGGGCCTCAGCAGGGAAACTTCCGGGAGTTGCGCCGTGCCATGGTGAAGAGACCGCTGCATAAGGCCGAGGCCGGGAAGTATGGTGCCCCCGAGAAACCGGTTCCTCTTCCCCACGACGGTAATGGTTGTTGCCGTCCCAAAATCTGCCACAGCTGTGGGGCAGCCGCAGAGATGCGTTGCAGCGACAGCATTGGCAATCCGGTCGGTGCCCACCAGGTGGTGCCGTTTCACGGCAAACTCAAGGCCTGTCTTGAGTGAGCTGCTCACCACGAGAGCCTCTGCGGTAATGTATCCCCGGAGTGCTCTTAGCACAACGCGTTCAACCGGGGGCACTACGGACGACACCACTGCGTGGAGAGGCTCTCCAGATGCGGACAGTGGTGCACCCCCCGATCCGGCGGCACAAAGGAGATCAGAGACGACCGACCGGTACTCAGCAGCGGCGGCCGGTTTGGAGGGCACCTTCTTCACACGCAGCCCTCTCCTGCTGCGCGGCGCCGGAAAGAGGCCGAAGGCGGCAGTAGAGTTGCCAATATCCACGGCGAGGAGCATATTAACTCGTCTCACCGACAGCTCTGAGCTGAGAAATGTCTCCCGCAGATGCGCATCTGGTCGAGCCGTCGGGCATTGCCAGCACCAGGTGCCCGAGTTCGTCGATATCGGCGGCGACGCCCACGATCGTTTCAGCACCGCCCGAGACGCTTACGAGTTTACCGATGGTCGAGGACAGACTGCGCCATTCCGACCGGATACACGCAGCCCCGCCGTCGAGCAGGGTCCTGTACCATCGGTCAAGCTCGCCGACCGCTTTCACTGCCACCGCGCTCCTGTCCCACGCCCTTGAGGTCTCCATCTTGAAGGATGTGGCATTGCAGCTCCGGAACTCATCGAACTCATCTTCGCCTACGTTGACGTTGATACCTATCCCCAGAATGGCGCACTGGACGGAGCCCGCCGCCGGACGTGTTTCGGTAAGGATACCGCCGCACTTTCTTGCTCCGACAACGATGTCGTTGGGCCATTTTATTGAGGCATCGATGTCTGCGAGGTCCCGCACGGTCCGGCAACAGGCGACAGCGGCCATCAGCGTCAGCAACGTCGCCTTGCGCGAGTCCAGCGGCGGCTTCAATAGCACGCTCATGTAAATGTTTCTATTGGGAGGAGATAGCCAGATTCTCCCGTGGCGCCCACGTCCGGCGGTCTGCCTGTTAGCGATTACCACGGTACCATCGGGGTATCCCTCGTCGGCAAGCCGGTGTGCAACGCTGTTCGTCGAGTCCACGAGATCGAACAGCAGCAACGGCTCACCGATGATCTCCCGCTGCTGCCGAAGGGCTGGTGAGATCAGATCATAGGAGAGATCAGATACCTCGTGGGGCTCCTGATCATCTGAGCGTCGAACTCTCTGCCCCATCCTCTTCTGGTCCCTCTTCACGCGATTCGTAATGAGTCGGCGCGAAAGGTTTGCAGTCTCCGTGACGCACAGCAGGCGTGACTGAGGCTTGGCGGTCAGCGGATGCGTCTGGGAGGCAAAGTGGAATCTGCATTACACGCGACTGCCTACTCCTCTTTGAGTATGACTGTCTTGATCTTACCCTCGAGCGCCTTCGCGAAGTTCTCAGCGTCCTTCGAGCTTCCCACGATGGCGCCATAGTGCATAGGTATGGCAACCCCGGGACGTATGTCGAGGGCAGCCTTCACGGCTTCGTCTGCTGTCATTACGTAGGTGCCCGACACGGGCAGGAGTGCTATGTCGATATCCTTCAAGTTCTTCATTTCCGGAATGTAGTCGGTGTCGCCTGCAATGTAGATGCGCTGACCGTTGACGGTGAACACATAACCGACCCATCTCATATCCTTGGTGTGAAACTGTTTATTCGTGTTGTATGCGGGAACAGCCTCGATCTGTATACCTGCAACCTCTATCTTGTCACCGGGACTCACCGTCCTGACTGTGCCGGTGAGTTTCTTCGCACAATCAGTGGTGGCGACGATGATTGTGTGTGGGCCCTGAATCTTTTTCACGTCGTCAGGTGAGCAATGATCAAAATGCTCGTGGGTAATGAGGATGATGTCAGCCGAGTCTTTTCCCTTGATCTTGAAGGGGTCGGTGTAGATGACTTTTTGGCCTGTGATCTTGAAGGTGTCATGTCCCAGCCAGTGAATGTCTTTGACGACCATAGCGACCTCCCTGTCTGACGCAAAGGCGGTTAGTGCAAACTGGAGAAGCACCGACCAGAGCAGGAATGCGGTGCCGGACCTGCTGTGTCTCCTCTTGCGCATGGTGTAACCACATTGTAAGGCTAATGAGGCAAAATTTCCAGTTGACTTGCTTGCACAAGTCGTGCTAATATTTTTGCTTCGTGACCGGTACGTTGCCATAGACCGTGCCAACGGGTAAGACTTGACAAAATGAAAGTGCTCTGGTAAGCTGTGGTTTTTCACAAAACAGAGCGTTTGTTGAGATAATTCAATACTAACCACGACGTCTGGAGGAAAGGTGCCTACAATTGCTCAGTTGGTGAACAAGGGCAGGAAGAAGATCGAAAGCAAGACGAAAAGCCCGGCCCTCAGGGCGTGTCCGCAGAAACGAGGGGTTTGCGTTAGGGTTTACACCACCACACCTAAGAAACCGAACTCGGCGCTGCGGAAGGTCGCGAGGGTCCGTTTGACGAATGCCATGGAAGTGACTGCATATATCCCCGGGGTTGGGCATAACCTGCAGGAACACTCGATTGTTTTGATCAGGGGCGGCAGGGTGAAAGATCTCCCGGGCGTCAGATATCACATACTGAGGGGCACGCTTGATTGCGCCGGCGTTGCGGATAGAAGACAGGGCAGGTCCAAGTACGGCGCGAAAAGGCCGAAGTAGAGCGGTGTTCGAGGGACCCGTGGTTCATTTGGTGTAGGAGCGGAGGAAAATGGCACGAAGACGAGAGGCGGAGAAGAGGGAGCTTTTGTCAGATCCCAAGTACAACAGCAAGCTGGTGAGCCGGATGATGACTGTCTTGCTCAAGGACGGGAAGAAGTCTACTGCCGAGCGTATCTGCTATGGGGCTTTTGACATCCTGAAGGAGAAGACAGGTAGCGACCCGCTGAAGGTGTTCAAGACTGCGGTGGACAACGTGAAGCCGGTGTTGGAGGTAAAGCCCAGGAGGGTCGGCGGCGCGACCTACCAAGTGCCTGTTGAAGTCCGTCCCCAGAGGAAAATAGCCCTTGCCCTGCGCTGGATCGTGGGATATTCAAGGGCCAGGAAGGAAAAGACGATGCGGGAGAGGCTCGCGGGCGAACTTCTCGACGCTTACAACAACACGGGCACCTCCATCAAAAAGAAAGAAGACACGCACAAAATGGCTGAGGCGAACCGCGCCTTTGCACATTACAGGTGGTAAGGAGACTTCTCAGGCATGTCGCGGTTTCCCCTCGAAAAGACCCGGAATATCGGCATCATGGCACACATCGACGCCGGCAAAACCACGACCACGGAGCGCATACTTTACTACACCGGGGTTACATACAAGATAGGCGAGGTGCACGAAGGCACGGCTGTCATGGATTGGATGCCGCAGGAGCAGGAGAGGGGAATCACCATCACGTCTGCTGCGACGACCTGTCATTGGAGCGACCATCGCATCAATATTATAGATACGCCCGGCCATGTCGATTTTACCATTGAAGTGGAGCGATCCCTTCGAGTCCTGGACGGAGCGGTCGCCGTCTTCGATGCGGTTGCCGGTGTGGAGCCCCAGTCCGAGACGGTGTGGAGGCAGGCGAATAAATACGGAGTGCCCAGGATTGCCCTTATGAACAAGATGGACAGGGTCGGCGCCGATTTTTTTGTGGCCGTGGGGACAATGGTTGAGAAACTCGGGGCGCATCCGGTGCCTATCCAGATTCCCATGGGCAAGGAGGATCGTTTCAGGGGGCCGATAGACCTCGTGACCATGCGGGCCTTCTACTTTGATGATGAGAGCCTCGGTGCGAAATATGTGGAAAGCGACATACCCCAGGAATATATACCCCAGGCAAGGGAGTACAGGGAGAAGCTTCTCGAGGCGGCTGCGGATGTCGACGAAATCGTGATGGAAAAATATCTCTCTGGAGCAGAAGTGACGCCCGAGGAAATCAAGGCGGCCCTTCGCCGCGGGACGATTGAGATGAAGCTTACGCCTGTGATCTGCGGGTCTGCGTTCAAGAACAAAGGCGTGCAGTTGCTTCTGGATTCGATAGTCGACTATCTCCCCTCCCCGGTCGAGATCCCGCCGGTGAGGGGGAAGAAGCCGGGAACGGGTGAGGAGATCGAAAGACGTCCCTCTGACAGTGAGCCCTTTTCCGCACTTGCATTCAAGATCATGACCGATCCCTATGTGGGGCAGCTTTCATTCGTCCGAGTCTATTCAGGTGTCTTGAGCGCCGGCTCTTACGTCTACAATTCGTCGAAGAATGTGAAGGAACGGATAGGCAGACTCCTCAGGATGCATGCGAACAAACGTGAGGACATTAAAGAGGTGAGTGCCGGCGACATTGCGGCGATCGTGGGACTGAAACACACGCTTACGGGTGATACCCTCTGCGACGAGCACAGCCCTATCATTCTTGAAGCGATGGAGTTTCCTGCCCCGGTGATATCCGTGGCGATCGAGCCCAAGACGAAAGCCGATCAGGAGAAACTATCCATATCTCTTGCGAAGCTCGCCCAGGAAGATCCGTCTTTCAAGGTGTCGTATAACGAGGAGACTGGGCAGACGATCATATCCGGCATGGGTGAGCTCCATCTTGAAATAATCGTCGATAGGCTCATGAGAGAGTTCAAGGTAGGCGCCAACGTGGGGAAGCCACAGGTGGCTTACAAGGAAGCGATAAAGAACAAGGCCCGGATCGAAGGTAAGTTCGTGCGCCAATCCGGTGGGCGCGGGCAATACGGGCACGTGCTGCTTGAGCTTGAGCCGCTCGAGCGTGGAAAAGGGTTTGAGTTCCTGAACAAGATCGTCGGTGGTGTGATCCCGAAGGAGTATATCCCTGCAGTCGAAAAGGGTGTCAAGGAGGCAATGGACGGCGGCGTCCTCATCGGTTATCCGGTGGTTGACGCTAAGGTGACTCTTTTTGATGGTTCGTACCATGAAGTTGACTCCTCCGAGATGGCATTCAAGATTGCGGCGTCCATGGCTTTCAAGGAAGGCGCCAAGAAGGCGCAGGTCGTTCTGCTCGAGCCGATCATGAATGTCGAGGTCGTTACGCCTGAAGAATACATGGGTGACGTAATAGGGGATCTCAATTCCCGCCGGGGGAAGATCCAGTCCATGGAGAAGCGGGGGGGAGCGCAGGTGATCAAGGCGATGGTGCCGCTCGCGGAGATGTTCGGCTATGCGACGGACCTGAGATCGCGCACCCAGGGGAGAGCGACCTACACTATGCAGTTCGCTTCCTACGAGGAGGTGCCGAAGAACATCATGGACGGAATAGTGGCGAAAGTCAAGGGTGAATAGAGTTTATTTTATAGAGCTGCAGATAGTGTGATAAGGAGGGATCATGGCAAAGGCGAAGTTTGAGAGGACGAAACCGCACTGCAACGTAGGGACGATAGGGCATGTAGACCACGGCAAGACGACGCTGACATCGGCGATCACGAAGGTGATG
>JBLMXV010000137.1:0-5464 GCA_050257935.1 Chloroflexota bacterium | reverse complement strand
AGGGCTACGCGTTCACTAATATTGACATTGTATCGTACGTGGATAACCTCAAGAAGTCCGGCGCAGTGATCGACGTGTACCTTGAAGAGTCCAAGGAAACACAGATCGAGAAGGCGCCTGTGTACAAATTCAAGCTGAATTTCAAGATCCAAGTGTGAGCGAGCTATGGGCCTGAATATCGGAGCGAGCCTGTCAAATTTATCGAGTGCCCAGAAGGTGCTGCTGGTGGGTCTGCCCTCCCTGGCCATTATCGCAGCGTCGGTCGTTTTCCTTGTCCTGCCTGCCGTTGAGGAAGCCAACAAACTGTCGGCTGAGATCAGGGGGCAGGAAGCGGAGATCAGGGGTGCGCAGCAGAGGACGGCCGGATTGCCGGCGCTCATTGCTGAGAACGAGCGACTGAGGAAGAACCTCTCGGATCTCGAACTGCAGTTGCCGGAAGAGCGGGAGGTGTCGGGCCTCCTCAAGCAAGTTTCGGAACTGGGCATACGGTCGGGCCTCCAGGTAGTGTCGTGGAAACCAAAAGAAAAGATCGTTCATTCCAGCAGAGAGGTCTACGAGATTCCTGTTGAAGTTGAAATGCGCGGTGCCTATCATAGATTTGGGCAGTTTTTCAGCAATATCACGACTCTCAACCGCATTGTGAACATAGAAAACATTTCAGTTAAGATGGTTGCGAGCAAGCAACAGAAAGGCATTCCTCCCCTGACTGTGAGTTTCACCGCCACCACATACTCAATGATCCCCGAGGATGAGAAGAAAGCGCTCGCGGCCCAGGAGAAAGCCAAAGACAAAGGAAAGGGCGCAGGGAAAGAAAAGCAGACAGAGAAGGATAAGGCAAAGGGCAGGAAGCCATGAAGAAACGCATCGTGATGATCGTGCTTGTCGCGGTAGTAGTGATAGGGGGAGGAGCCGCTGCATTTCTCCTTCTAAAGGGCGGAGTCGGAATGAAGCCGCCGACCGGGATACCCACACAGTCAACTGCGCCTGCGCCGGTCGGCGTTACGCCGGATGGGCCGGTGAAGGCCCAGGAGTCGCTAACCGCGGAGCAACGAGGTACGTCGCCGCCCACATATTACAAGTACGCATCAAGTGACAGGCGCGATCCGTTTGCTCCCCTAATCACATCGAAAGATGGAGACGGGAAACTCAAGGGAGCGACGCCTCTTGAGAGCTACGAGGTATCCGAGTTTAAGCTTATCGGAGTTGTGTGGTCGAGCAAGGGGTATGTGGCCCAGGTAGTTGTTCCTGACGGAAAATCTTACTCCCTCCGGGAGGGTGCTAGATTAGGGCCCCATGGGGGAACGGTAGTCAAGATCACGAAGGATACGGTCACGATTAGGGAAAACGTGCGAGACTATAGAGGTATTCTCAAGCCGAAGGATACTCTCTTAAAGCTCCGCTTGGAGGAACAAGGATGAAAACACGAGTCGTCAGTGCTGCCTCAGCAGTCACAACGGTATTCGGTGAAAGGGGGGCTTCGTCATGTCTCATACTTTCACTGACTCTGGTGGTTTTCACGGCGCTGTTGTGGTGCGGGACATGTCACGCCCAGGGAGGTACGGAGATCACCGGGATCGAGGTGAATGATTTTGAGCTCACCGTGAGGGCAAGCGGACCGATCATCTTCCAGCTTCACAGGCCCGCTGACCCGTTCAGGCTCGTAGTAGACATCCAAGGCGCACGACTCGGAAAGTTCACAAAGAAGATCGTCTCGAACAAAATGGGCATAACCGAAGTCGCCCCTGTGCAGATCGAGAATCCGTCAACGATCGCACGACTCGATGTTCTCCTCCAGACGCCCTCTCAGGCGAAAGCAGAGATAAGGGACGGCGCTCTTGTCGTTTTCCTGGAGGACAACGCGGCAAAGTCGAAGGTGACACTCGCGGCTGTGTCTGAAGCACAGGCAATGCCGTTACATGATGGACCATCGGAGAGCAGCAGCGGTGCGGCGACAGAAATCCGGGAAGTGTACTTCTCCGACATTCCTGGCGGGACGGAGTTGGTGATGAAAGGCAACGGACTGCTCCCAGAGCCTTCGGTCTACGAACTTGATGGAAGACTCATTGTGGATGTGCCTTCAGTCGAGATGAAGGCGATGATCCCCGGTACTGCTCCTCAACCGGTGAAGAAGATCAATTACAGGCGTGAGGAAGGCAAGATACGGTTCACTCTGGACCTCCTGGAAGGAACTTCCAAGGAGGTCTTCGTGGTTGATGACGAGCTCGTGGTCTCCCTCGCGGGGAGAAGAACCGTTAGCGGTACGACGGCTGAGGCGCCGCAGGTGTCGGCGTACAAGGAGAGGCTTGGTTCGACGACCTCGTCCGCCGGCCAGAAGAACGGCGAGCTCATCTCCCTTGATTTCCAGGACGCGGACGTGGTGGCTATTCTGAGGCTGCTGAGCGAGGTGAGCGGTTACAACATCGTGATACATCCCGACGTCAAAGGCAAGATCAGCATGCGGCTCATCAACGTCCCATGGGAACAGGCCCTGGATCTCGTACTGAAGACATTCAATCTCGCCAAGTCGGTGGAGGGGAACATAATACGCGTGGCGCCGATAGCCGCCTTCTCAAGGGAGAGCGATGAGCTCGCAAAGGCAAAGGAATCCCGGATGGACGCTGAGATCCTCGAGACGAGGGTCTTCAAGGTCAGCTATGCCGACGCCGCCCTCGTGGAAAAGACGATCAAGGACTCGAAGATACTTACACGCCGCGGGAACATGAGCTTCGACAAACGGACGAGTTCGCTTGTGATCAATGACGTCGCCTTCGTGTTCCCGAAGATCGAGAGCCTCCTCCAGACTCTCGACAAGCCGACTCCGCAGGTGCTTATAGAGGCAAGGATCGTAGAGATCACTACGAATGACCTGAGGGACTTGGGGATCCAGTGGGGTGTCACTTACAAGGACTCCAATACACGGTTTGCCATCGGCGGCCTCTCGGCGAATCCACAGCTGTCTCAGGGGCCTGTGAGCGGCAACAGGTTTGTCGTGGACTTCCCGGCGAATGTGAGCCCGCTGACAGGTTCTGGGATTGCCTTCGGCCTCCTGAACGCCGCGGGAACGCTGAGCCTCGACGTCCAAATCTCTGCAATCGAGCAGGCGAGCAAAGGCCGGATCATATCGAACCCGCGGGTCGTGACTGCGGACAACGAGAAGGCGAAGATACTCCAGGGCGAGAGCATCCCTTACGCGCAGCGGACGAGCGAGGGAACGGTTTCCGCGGCGTTCAAGGATGTGGCGGTGAAGATCGAAGTCACGCCACACATCACTCCGTCTGATTCCATAGTGCTCGATGTGCTTACCCAGAAAGAGGACCTGGTGCAATTTGTCGACATCGGACAGGGCAGCCAGGCACCGCGTACCACGAAGATCGAGGGAACCACCAAAGTCCTGATCCAAAACGGCGAGACACTCGTGATCGGGGGAGTTTACAGAAGGACGGAGCGTTACTCAAACACGGGCACGCCGTGGCTGAAGAATATTCCGATTCTCGGTCATCTCTTCAAGAGGAATACGGATCAGGACGACTCCAACGAGGTGGTGATATTCATCACCCCGCGGCTTGTCGAAAGGCCATAGCATTTGTAACTAGTTGGCATCGTGGAGGCACCGCGGTCCCAAGGCGCTATGATAGTCTATCAGGGGTCTTTCTTCGAAGTTGAGAGGAACACAAGACAAGGCTACGTATGTCTTGATACCAGAGATCATCAGGAGGAGCAATAATGAGGAAGGGTGCACTGATAATCGTGGTGGCTGGTCTGACTGCAGCAGCCCTGTGGGGTTGCGGCGGAGGAGGGGGAGGAGGGAGCGGGCCTGGTGAGCCTGGCAGCAGCGGATCGGGGGACACCGGTGTGATACTGTCGGCGACCGTGCAGCCCGTGTATCTTGATACGAACACTTCATCGGTCGACGTGGTAAGGCAGGACGACTGCGACGGTGACTCAACCACCATCGACCCCGAGCCATTTACTGACCACGGTGCTGCCTTCACCTTCACCGCGAGACTTCTGAACCCTAACACGACGTTCCGTGCGGGGGACATATTTATTGAAAAGTACACGATCCAGTACCGGCGATCGCAGGACTCCATCGGCGCCCCGCCAATCCAGCAGTACGAAGCCTTCTCTACGATGCGGATTCAGGCCCCATCGAGCGATAACGTGGTGACTGTTCAGGACTCGGGGGTCCTGGTGGATCTTACCAGAAAGATAGATTACGAGCAGGCCTTGCAGAGCGGTCAGTTCACGTCCGGCGCGTTCGGTATCAACAACTACACCGCCATTTATACCTTCACCGGCCAGAACGAGTTCGGTGAAGATGTGGAACTCCAGGCGGAAGCGAACTTCCAGATCGGGAGTTTCGACAACTGTCAGCGGTAGCCAGGAGCGGGGGAACGCGATGAAAAGAATCTTTTGGATAGTTGCTTTCTCGGTACTTTCCTTGACACTTCTGAGCTGTGGAGGAGGCGGGGGCAGCAGTTCAGGATCCCTCGACAAGCCGCGTGGCGAGCCACAGGGGGTTCCGTCGAGCGTTCAGCTCCTGCCCAACTTTGCTATCACCCAGGCATCGGGAGGGCAGATCACCGTAAGCGCAAAGGTCCTCGATGGCAACGGTGTACCTGTCGGCGACGTCCCCGTGACTTTCGTGAAGGTGACCTCGAACGGCGACCTCGCGCCTACGTCGGGTGTTACCACGAACCAGGGTATCGCGACGGCAACCGTAAGCTCCACCACAGCGGGCTTTGTGACGATTGAAGCCTCGATTGCGGTCGGCGGGAGCCAGGTGAGGGATACACAGACTATGCTCTTTGTCGAGGGAAGCCCCTCGAGCCTGCGGCCCACCCTTACCCTTTCAGTCGAGGGAAACGGAGACCCCTTCGTGCTCTTCGAGAATATCAATGACACTGATGTGAACGTGACGGCGAGGGTCTTAGACATAGGGAACGGCCCGGTCTTCGGGAGCCAGGTTACCTTCGGCTCCGAGAGCAGCGAAGTCTCATTCCCGCTGGGCAACACAGCTGTGACCAACCAACTCGGCGAGGCCGCTGTCCTGGTTCGCGTGACTCCTGAGGTGCTGAGGGACGTGGGAACAACCCTCAGCATTACTGCCTCTGCTGATATCGGTGCTTTCAACGTGGTGACACTGTTTACGAGACCAGTAACGGTTGCGTCGGTTCAGGTCTCCGCGAACCCCGCGAGCGTCGACTCAGGAGGGCAGGCTGATGTGTCTGCGCTGGCACTCACAACGGCTGGAACCGGGGTGCCCGACGGGACGATTATAAACTTTACGACCACAAGCGGCGGTATAGAGCCCTTTAGCCAGACGCCGTCCCAGGGAGTGGTCGGCGTCGCGAGTTCGCAGTTCACTGCACCGACTCTTGCCGAGGGTGCAGGGAACGTGTCGGCGACAGTCACGGCATCGGTGGGCGGCAAGAGCGGGACCACGCGGATCACTGTCATCGCT
>JBLMXV010000136.1:0-47446 GCA_050257935.1 Chloroflexota bacterium | reverse complement strand
ATAGTGAAGGCAATTCTCAGATAGGCGTCCCCTATCACATACAGGCGCAAGGGAGCGGAAATGTGCGGCAACCACTCACAATGGACAGGATATCCTCCGGCTACGGATGATGGAGGGCCTTGTGAAGGCCCGCGAGCGGAAACCAACGAATTACATTCAGCAACTCGCAGACCGAAGGAGGTGAGTAGATGAGAATTCCTGCAATCGGGATCGTTATCGTATTGCTGCTGTCCGCAATCGCGGTGGCGAAAGTCGGCGGTGGTGATGCCGTCTTCGAGGAGAAGAGGGTTGGCAGTGTGACTTTCAGCCACGACAGTCATGTGGGCATGGGCATGAAGTGCACGGACTGCCATGATGCGCTCTATGTGACGAAAGAAAAGCATAAACACATCACCATGGCGCAGATGCAGAAGGGACAGTCGTGCGGCGCATGCCACAACGGGAAAAAAGCATTCAACGTGAAGGGCACCTGCAACCAGTGCCACAAGAAATAAGGGGGGGTGAAGCCAGATGTACGAGGGCAGAGACGAATTGATTGTGATACAGGAAGACATACAACGTGCGTTGACAAACCCGAACCCGAAGTGGGCCATGCTGATAGACCTGAGACGGTGCACTGCGTGCAAGTCATGCGTGGCAGGCTGTGTGGCCGAACAGAAGAGCCCGCCGGGGGTCATGTACAGACCCGTCTTCGAAGAGGAAACGGGCAAGTTCCCCGCTGTCAGGAGACGCTTCACGCCAAGGCCGTGTATGCAGTGCGACAACCCGCCCTGCGTCGAGGCCTGCCCGAACAAGGGAGAGGGCAAAGCGACATGGAAAAGCACCAAGGGTGACAGCGCAGGCATCGTAATGATCAACTATGCGCAGTGCATAGGCTGCGGGCGATGCGTGGCTGCGTGCCCCTATAAGGCGCGGGCGCTCGATGCCGGGAGATTCTACACCGAGGGCACACCACAACTCGAGGAGTACGAAAGTCTGCCGACCTGGGAGTACGGAAAGAAATGGTTTCGCGAGATAGACCAGTTGCCGGTCGGCGTTGCAAGGAAGTGTCACTTCTGCCTTCACAGACTGAGAAGGGGCATGGTGCCCATGTGCGTGAGCACCTGTATATGCCGGGCCAACTACTTCGGCGATCCCGACGACAAGCAGAGCCTCATCCACAAGGTGATGAAGGGCAACAAGGTGAAGGTGCTCAGCGCGGTCCTGCCGAAGACGCTCCTGCCGATCAAGACCGGCATGTTCAGGGGAATGAGCACCGATGAGATCTCGAAAAAAGTGGGCTATCCCGGGCAGGCGCCGGTGTTTGCAGACTCAGCGGCCACGAGACCCCGCGTGTTTTATGTGCTGCCCTAAGGAGGTGACAATACTATGAAGGACATATACATGCAAGATGACAAGAATGAGGTAGGAGGGTTGGACAGAAGGGATTTCCTGAAGTGTGCGGCTGTTCTCGGCGGTACGGTCCTTGCCTCTCAGATGGAGTGGGCGGCAGACCTCATGAGAAGGGCAGAGGCAGGCATGCTGGCGCCTGAGGAGGAATACGAACTCATCAAGGCTGAGAATACCCTCTACACCGTCTGCCTGCAGTGCAACACCGGCTGCGGCATCAAAGTGAAGTTCTTCAGGAACAACGGCAAAGCCGTGGCGCTCAAGATCGACGGGAACCCGTACAATCCCTTCGTAGCGGTGCCCCATCTTTCATACAAGGACTCGCCCTCCCAAGTACATACGATCGACATGGCGATCTGCCCGAAGGGGCAGTCAGGTATCCAAACCTGCTATGACCCATACCGTCTGATCAAGGTCATCAAGAGGGCAGGCAAGAGGGGAGAGAACAAGTGGATGACCATCCCCTTTGACAAGGCCATTGAAGAGATTGTCAGCGGTGGCAAACTCTTCAGCCACGTGCGCGGTGAAGAGAACCGCGACGTCGAAGGCCTGAAAGATATCTACGCGTTGCGGGATACAAAAGTCGCAAAGGAGATGGCAGAGGACATCAAGTCCCTCGCCAAGGCAAAAGACAAGAAGAAGGCTGTCGAGGACTTTAAGGCAAAGCACGCCGCCAATCTCCACTATCTCATCGATCCCGACCACCCCGATCTCGGCCCCAAGAACAACCAGCTCGTGTATATGTGGGGAAGAAAGAAGGGGGGGAGAAGCGACTTTTCCTCGCGGTTCTTCGGTGATTATTTCGGAACTGTGAATACTCACGGCCACACCACGGTCTGCCAGGGTTCGCTCTATTTCACCTGCAAGGCCATGAGTGAACAGTACCAGAACAACAAGTTCGGCGGCGGAGTGAAGTTCTACTGGCAAGGCGACTTCGAAAACGCCGAGTACATCCTTTCCGTAGGTTCGAACCTCTTCGATGCGAACTACGGCCCCTCGAACAGGAACGTCAGGCTCATTCCGAGACTTGCGGAGGGCAAAGTGAAGATGACGGTCGTCGACCCTCGCTTCAACAAGTCTGCGGCCAAGGCGACCCGGTATCTTCCGATTGTACCCGGCGCCGACGGTGCGTTCTTCGCGGGCATCATCCAGTGGATCGTCAGGAACAAGAAGTACGACGCCACATACCTCTCACATGCCAACAAGGCCGCAGCAAAGGCAGCGGGTGAACCGACGTGGACGAATGCCGCGCTCCTCGTAAAGCTCGACAAGGACGGAAAGCCCGGCAAATTCCTCAGGGCCCACGAGATAGGCCTTAGAGAAATCGAGAAAAGGAAGGACAAAGACGGCAAAGAGCATGACTTCGAGTATCTCGTCGCCATGAAGGAAGGCAAGCCCGCCGCAGTCGATCCTGATGACGACAAGAATGACGTCGTGGGCGATCTCCTCGTTGACACGGAGATTAACGGCATCAGGGTCAAAAGCGGGTTGCAAATCGTTGCGGACGCGGCCAACTCAAGGAAGATTGAAGAGTGGTCAAGAATATGTGGGATCAGCGTCAAGGACATCGAGCAGACGGCGAAGGAACTCACGAGCTTCGGAAAGAAGGCGGTAGTGGACGTCCACCGCGGCATCGCCCAGCACACCAACGGGTTTTACAACGTAACATCGGCGATGACGATAAATCTTCTCCTCGGCAACTTCGACTGGAAGGGCGGCATGATCGCCGCGTCCACCTACAACACAACCGGCGGCAGGGAAGGACAACCCTTTGATCTGGGCAAGCTCAAGCCGGGCAAGACGACGAAGTTCGGCATCAGCTGTATCAGGCACGACATCAAGTATGAGGACACGACCCTGTTTAGCGGCTACCCGGCCAGGAGAAACTGGTGGCCCCTCTCAAGCGACATCTATGAGGAGATCGTCCCTTCCATCGGCGATGCTTACCCCTATCCCGTGAAGGCGCTCTTCAGCTACATGGGGGCGCCGACGTACTCCCTTCCTGCAGGTCATACAAACATCGAGATCCTCGCCGATGTAAACAAGATACCCCTGTACTTCACGACGGACATCCTCATCGGCACGACCACCATGTATGCCGACTACATCTTCCCCGATCTCAGCTACCTCGAACGGTGGGAGATGCAGGGTTCTCATCCCAATATGCCTGCGAAGGTGCAGCCTATCAGGCAACCGGTTATCGCACCTATACCGGAGACGGTGAAAGTCTTTGGAGAAGAGATGCCCTGTTGCTACGAGGCGGTGCAGCTCGCTCTTGCTGAGAAACTCGGCATGAAGGGATACGGAAAAGACGGCTTCGGTCCGGGGCAGGACTTCACAAAGCCCGACGATTTCTACATACGCATGGTCGCCAATGTGGCGACTGACGGATCAGCAGTGCCCGACGCAGACGACGCAGAGGTGAAGCTCTTCCTCGAATCGAGGAAGCACCTCCCCAAAACCGTCTTTGATCCCGAGCGCTGGCAGAAAATAGCAGGCGCGAATTGGCGGAAGGTCGTCTATGTACTCAACAGGGGCGGAAGGTTCCAGGATTACAAGGATATGTACAAGGGCGACCTCGTCTCGAACCAGTACAAGAAGTCGATCAACCTGTACCAGGAAAAGACAGCGGGCACGAAAAGCGCGTTCACCGGAAAGTCAAACCCCGGTCATGCGACCTATCTGCCGATAACCACAACGACCGGGAAATCACCGAAGGAGGCAGGACTCGAAGAGGGCTATCCTCTCTCGCTTATTACCCAGCGCGACATCCTGCAGACAAAATCGAGGACAGTCGTCGACTATTGGCTCCTTGCCATCAAACCCGAGAACGAGATTATCGTCAATCCAGCGGATGCAAAGAAACTTGGATTCAAGGACGGCGACAGGGCGAAGGTCGTCTCTGCAACAAACCCGGAGGGAGTGTGGGACTTGAAGAACGGCACCAAGAAGCCCATGATCGGCAAAGTCAAGGTCACGGAAACCATCATGCCGGGGGTTGTCACCTTTACCCTTGGTCATGGCCACTGGGCGACGGGTGCTTCGGACGTCACGATTGACGGAAAGGTCGTCAAGGGCGACCCGAGAAGAGCGACGGGTGTGCATGCAAACGCGGCCATGTGGGTCGATCCCCACCTGAAAAATACCTGTATGCTCGATCCGGTCGGCGGCAGTGTCTCTTTTTATGATACGAAGGTAAAACTCGTGAAGGTGTAATGCCGACTAACCGTGAAGGCCCCCGGGCCTTCAGAGGTCGGGGACGGGCCACTTCCACCTCGTCCGCATGGCCTGATGTGCGCATTATTAACGGTATCGCAACAAAGCAGACATATGTCTTTCCCTCACCCTAACCCTCTCCCTCGGAACGGAGAGGGCGGGTGAGAGGGCAGGGAGTGAATTTACACCACTTTAACCGGAATTTGTGGTATGTTGTAAGCATGAGTGTAGGCACTTCGGTTTCGGTCGGAGATTTTGAAGACCTCCTTGCAGAGTCGGTGAAGACACACGGTCACCTTTGCCCCGGGCAGGTGCTCGGTGTTAGGATGGCTCTGCACGGACTTTCGGAGATCGGAATTGCAGAGCCGAAAGGCTGCGACAGAAAGAAGCTGATCGTTTTCGTAGAGACAGACAGGTGCGCCACGGACGCGATCCAGTCGGTGACGGGCTGCAGTCTCGGCAAGAGGACCTTAAAGTTCATGGACCTCGGCAAGATGGCCGCGACGTTTCTTAATCTCGCGACCGGCTGCGCTGTGAGGATAGTCGCGAGAGAAGACGCGAAGGAAAAGGCGAGGGAGTGCCGGCCCGACGCATCCGACAGGTATGTGGCCCAGGCGGAGGCATACAGAAGAATGATGGACACTGATCTCTTTGTTACTCAGAGAGTCGGGGTGACGGTGAACCCCCATGACATGCCCGGAAGGCCGCTCTCACGCGTCACGTGTGACCTCTGCGGCGAACATGTGCAGGATGGCCGCGAAGTACGCCGGGGGGCAGCCACACTCTGCCGCAGTTGCGCTGAGGGAAGCTACTTCACTCGTGAGGAGGATATAAATCCGGCAGTTTTTTTCATGCCAAGCGTTATGCAGAAAAGTCAGAACGCCATGGAAATACGCTCCAAGCTCTGGATAGAGGTGGGGGGGGAGCCCGTATTCGGCAGGGGAAGACGGCTGCTCCTCGAGGCGATTGACAGGCACGGTTCGATAAACCGAGGGGCAAAGGAGATCAACATCTCCTATCGAAGGGCATGGAGCTATATCAAGGCGATGGAGGAGAGGCTCGGAGTCAAACTTGTGGAGCGTCAGAGCGGAGGAAAGAACGGAGGAGGGGCGGTTCTCACCAACGAAGCACGGCAATTCCTCCACAGATACAGTGAGATGGAGAAGGGCATCAGGGAGTTTGTTGATCAACGTTATCGGGACACTTTCTTTTCGCCACGACAAGGAGGCTCGTGATGTGCGACACGGTGCAGGATGAAGGTCTTCACGATTCACACTGCGTAAAGATCCCTGTGAGTGATGCGGTCGGCATGGTGCTCGGCCATGACATTACCGAGATACGGAAGGACGAGTTCAAGGGACGGGCCTTCAGGAAAGGCCACATCGTGAAAGAAGAGGACATCTGCCATTTCCGGAGGCTGGGAAAGGAGCACCTCTTCGTCCTTCGCATCGGTGATGATGAGATGCACGAAGACGACGCGGCCGAGGAACTCGCACGGGCCCTGGCGGGGGATGGAGTGGCGCCGCAAGGCGAACCGAGGGAAGGGAAGATAAACCTCGTCGCATCCAGGGACGGCCTTTTCAAGGTTCAGCGTGAGATGCTTACGCAATTCAACATGTTCGGTGATGTGATGTGTGCGACTCTGCATGACAACACAGTCGTGAGGAGGGGGCAGGTCGTCGGCGGCACTCGGGCGATCCCCCTCGTGGTCAAGCGCAAGGTGGTCGCTGAAGCTCTCGCGTTGTGTGCTGAAGGCGGAAAAGTCCTGCGTGTCCTCGAGATGAGGAGACCTCGCGCAGGTGTGGTGATCACCGGGAACGAGGTATATTACGGCACTATCAAGGACGCTTTCTCTCCGGTCATCGAGTGTAAGATTCGTGAAACGGGAGGCGAAGTCATCGGCACTTACTATGCCCCTGATGACGAAAGGATGATCAGCGAGAGATTGGGGGAATTGCTCGATGCGGGGGCGGACCTGGTCATAATGACCGGCGGAATGTCCGTGGACCCCGACGACGTGACCCGCTTCGCGATACGGAGGCTCGGGGCGTCGGACATCACGTACGGTTCCGCTGTATTACCGGGAGCGATGTTTCTGGTGGCCTACGCCGGTACGGTCCCCATCATCGGCGTGCCTGCCTGCGGCATGTATCACAAGACAACCGTGCTCGACCTGGTACTCCCCCGTGTGCTCGCCGGCGAGAGGCTCGGCAGAAGCGAGCTTGCGAAACTCGGCCACGGCGGCCTCTGTCTCGGCTGCCCGGAGTGCAGGTTCCCCCTGTGCCCCTTCGGCAAGGGATGAGGTTTGACAGAAGAAGGCATTTTTGCTATTCTTCCTGCGCATGAGGAGAGTCAGCCTTTTCATCCTTCTTGCGCTCATCCCCTTCAGTTCCGCCCACGCCATCGATGAATTCGAAGTGAAGGGACTCCAGCCTCTCCCTCCCTTCGGCATCTTCTCGACGTTCAGCGCCGAAAGTCTTCCCCGGAAGAAGTTCGGGTTCGGCCTCAGCCTCGAGCGCTCCTTCGACCCTGATTATTACGTTACCACGGCCAACGTCGCCGTCGGCATCCTGGACAATCTCGAACTCAATGCCCAGTTACCTTACGTGTCGGGCTGGGAGAACGGTGTGAGCGGTCCTGAAGACTTTTCCATCGGGATCAAACACCGGCTTCTCGACGAAGGCAAGCTGTATCCATCGATCGCATACTTGGTCGATGCCTCGCTCGGTACCGGCAAGGATGAATTCTCCACCGACGGCGGCTTCGGGGGTGGGCTGCTTCTCAGTAAGAAAGTGGGGCCGTTCAAAGGCCATCTCAATTTTCTTTATTTCAATCCCCAAGCGTCGGGGCTGAAGGAGCGTTACCTCTTCAATGCCGGTGTTGAGCTCGCCGTTGCCCACAATTCCAAGATACTCGGTGAGCTGGTGGGAAGGAAGGACTTCTTCAAGAACAGGCTCAATCTCTTGGAATGGAGGCTGGGATATCGCCTCGCAGCGACGGACGATATTTTCGCCACTGCGGGCGTGGGATTCGATATCAAGAACAGGACCCCCGACTACCGGCTCCTCTTCTCGCTCAGCTTCATACTTCCCAGGGAAAAGAAAGAGATCAGAAAAATCTATGAGTAGTGATGCTATAATAATTCAGCCGGCCGTGAGAGGTTTTCGGAAGTCCCGAGCACTGCCTGAACGGTTGCACGGCGGCACCGGGCAGGTCCGGTGCATGATCTGGACGTGCTGAGATGTTTGACCTTGGAATTCAAGAGCTGATCGTTATCTTCATAGTCGCGCTCCTCGTGTTCGGACCTAAGCGGTTGCCGGAACTCGGAAGGACCCTCGGAAAGGCGATGGGAGAACTCCGGAGGGCAGTCCAGGGAGTGAAGGAGCAGGTCGACTCCGAGGTGCGCGAGATCAAGTACCCGCTCTCCGTTGATCCGACGGTGAATCCGACGGCGGAAGAGGTCGGAAAGAAAGATGACTATGCGACAGAGGGAGGCGCCGCACAGGTGGCCGGGTCAGGCACGGAAGCGGCTTCTCTACCAGAGAACTCGGCAGATAAGGCCCCGGAACACAAGGACCCGGCCGGACCTGACGGAAAGGGGTAGGTGATGGAAGATGAGAAGATGCCCCTCACCCACCACTTGGGGGATCTCAGAAAACGGATCGTCATCTCTCTGCTCGCGCTCCTGGTCACCTTCGTAGTCTCCTTCTATTACTCAGAAGAAATCTTCGGATTCATGATGTTTCCCCTCAGGTACGACCTTGACGTTTCGCTGGACAACTTCCATGTCTATTTCTTGCAGAAGGACAAACTCCAGAACACGAAATTGGTCTTCCTCGCGCCGGCCGAGGCGTTCTGGATGAACATCAAGGTTTCCCTTGTCGCCGGCCTCATGCTAGCCCTGCCGGTGGTCTTTCACCAGCTATGGAAGTTCGTTGCGCCGGGTCTCCTTCCCAAGGAAAGGAGGTACGTGGTTCCTTTCATCTTCTCCGCCACGGGCCTCTTCATCGCAGGTTCGGCCTTCTGCTTCTTTATCGTCCTGCCCTTCGCCCTCGGTTTTCTTCTCACTTACAAGGTGGGGGATTACATGATGCCCATGCTCTCGGTGGGCCAGTACATCGATTTCTGCCTGAAGTTCATCCTCGCCTTCGGTGCAGTCTTCGAGTTGCCCATCGTGATCCTCTTCCTCACCAAGATGGGCATCGTCAGCCCGAAGACGCTCGCAAAGAACAGAAAGTACGCGGTGCTGATAGCTTTCATCCTCGCCGCCGTTCTCTCCCCCACGCCGGACGCATTCAACCAGACACTCATGGCAGTGCCAATCCTCATCCTGTACGAGCTTGGCATCCTGCTGTCCTACCTCGCCGCAAGGAAAAAGGCCGATGGCGGAACTCCAGCGGAGTCTTAAAGCGATAGCATCGGACATTGCCGATGGCTACATCACCGTGAACCCGCTCTACCTGAAGACCTTCAGCGAGTCGACGTTCAAGGCCCTTTATGACGCCGTGGAACAGAAGCAGAACGTGATCCGCGCCGAGCCTTTTCCGACACACGACGTCCTGCAGATACGGAAGAGGAACATGAGACTCCAGAGGCTCCACTCAGCGAAGATGGTGATCAGGAACGTGGCGAGAGAAAGGCGCTACAGCCTCACAAGGTAGCCATGAAGCTCGGCATACTTGGACTTTCAAACTCCGGCAAAACGACGATCTTCAACGCGCTCACGCGGCAGAGTCTCGATGCCACCTTCTATGCCTCCATGACGGGTGAGCCCCACCACGGCGTGGTGAGGGTTCCGGACCCCCGAGTGGAAAGGCTCGCCGAGATTTTTAAACCCAAGAAGGTGACCCATGCGACAGTTGAGTACGTCGACTATCTTGGTTTGACGAAAGGCGACCTTTCGCAGAACAAACGTGTCTTCGAGCATGTCAAAGACAGTGACGCCGTCGTCCATGTGGTCCGCGCTTTCGCTGACGACACGGTCCCCCATCCTCTTGGTGGCGTCGATCCGCTCAGAGATGTCGAAACAGTCGAGATGGAACTCCTCTTCGGAGATCTCGAGTTTGTCGAAAAGAGGCTGGAGAGGATGGAGGAAGCCTCGAAGAAGGGAAAGAAGCAGAATGAGGCGGAAAGGCACCTCCTCTTGAAGTGCAGGCATGCCCTCGAAAGTGAGACTGCCCTGCGGGCTGTCCCCTTTGACGCCGAAGAGCAGAGGGCTATGAGACCCCTTCAGTTCATCTCCACGAAACCCGAAGTCGTCGTAATCAACATTGCCGAGGCCGACATGAAGAGCGGCTACGCCGAGAATGTACAGCACGAGGTCGGCAGATACTTCGCGGACCGGGGTTCAGCTGAGGTTACAAGGGTGGCCGCCCTCAGCGGAAAGATAGAGATGGAACTCGCGCAACTGCCGCCTGAGGAGGCGCAGGCATTCCTCGGTGAACTCGGCATCTCGGAGCCTGCCCTCAACAGGCTGATCCGGATGAGCTATGAACTCCTCGGCCTCATCTCGTTTCTCACCTTCGGGGAGGACGAAGTGAGGGCCTGGACGATCAAGAGGGGCACGACAGCCCATAAGGCTGCCGGCAAGGTGCACTCAGACATTGAACGGGGTTTCATAAGGGCGGAAGTCGTGAGCTTCGACGATTTCATCCATGCGGGCAGCATGGCGGCTGCGAGAGACAAGGGCCTCCTGAGGCTCGAGGGCAAGGCTTACGAGGTGAAGGACGGCGACATGATCACCTTCAGGTTCAACGTCTGAGAACACTCCCTGACGTGTAGGACTACTTCGCACTCCCCGATTCGGCGATATCTGACAGGAGAATCAGCAAAAAACGGATACCAATTGCCCGGCTTTCATTCTATAGTGATAGCAGGAGGCAGATCAGACCGACGGACCTGCGTGAGAGAGGGGGGAGCCTCACGAGGTCAGGGAGTGTGACGAGACGTGCGTATATTGACTTACAAGGCGTATCACAAGTATGAGTCGTCCTGCGGGCTCGAGGTAAAGGTTAACGACAATAACACGGTCACGGTAATCTTCACGGAGCTGCCTGACAATCCCGGCGTCTCCGTAGGACATCTTGTGGAACACGTGGCGACTCTGATTTACAGAGAGTACCTGAGCGACGTTCCCGTCGGCCACATCGTATGGCTCACACACGACCTCGGAATGACAACGGAAGGAAGGAGGATAGTAGACGAGTCTTACGAACAGGTCTTGCTCATGTGGAACGGTGAGACCTTCGGCTCGCCGAGGCGGGTGCCGCTGGCGAGGAGGGAGTGGGAACTCTGCGGTCTGCAGGGTTGATTCTGGATGGGACGCACACGAGCGATACCCACCTCCCGTCTGCGATCTTCTCGATAGTCTTGAGTCCCACCTTCTCCATGGCCGAGATCACGTTATCTTCCTGACCATCAAGGATGCCCGATAGAATCGCGGCACCGCCCGGTGCCAGCCTGGCCGCAATGTCAGGGGCGAGGCGAATCAGAATTTCCGACAGGAGGTTGGCAGTGATCACGCCGTATGCTCCCTCCGCCTCATCTATGCTACCATCCCTCACTTCAACGTTCTCGACGGCGTTGAGCGCCGCATTCCTTCGCGCGGCATCCAAAGCGAGGGGGTCGATGTCGACAGCGACCACTTGACGGCAGCCAAGCTTTGACGCGGCAATTGCGAGAATTCCCGTTCCCGTGCCGACATCGAGAAATCTTTCAGCAGGAGATCCAGCCACGCCCCCCTTCGGCGAGGGGGGCGGCGCGTCATCAGTTACAGCACGCCTTACCGGCCCCTTAAGAAGCCTTTCGATGAGCATCAGGCACGTCTTCGTAGTCTCGTGGTGACCGGTGCCGAACGCCATGCCCGGATCTATGATGAGATTCACCTTACCAGTTTTCGGATGCTCCCAGGGAGGTATGATCGTCAGCGCCGCTCCCACATCGAGAGGTTGAAACTTCTTTTTCCACGATTCATTCCAGTCCCTCTCCGAAATGAAAAGGTGGTCATACCGGAACTCCGGGAGCCCGGCGTTCCTCAGTGTCACCCGCGCGTCTTCGATCTCTTCGCGTATCCGTCCTATACCCATGACATCGGGAAAATAGGCGATGAGGGAGGTGTCAGTCTCGATCATGCCAAGACATCCAATCGCCGGCAATATGCCGATGACGGCCTCCCTGGATTCGGCTGCCACCGAGATGCTAAATTCGTAATAACCCATGGTCTTCAATCGGGAACACTCGAAAGTATATACCCCGAAGCGGAGTTCTCACAAATGAAACTAAGGATCCTCCTTGTCAACCCGTGGGTCTATGACTTCGCTGCATTCAATCTATGGTCACGACCCCTGGGCCTGATGAAGGTAGCGGAATATCTGAGCGCCTTTGACGTGGAACTCGGGTTCATTGACTGCATGGAGCAATCCACTGAGCGGCAGTATGGCACAGGGAAGTATCGGTCGGTCACGGTGGAGAAACCGGTACCACTCGAGACCATACCCCGGCGCTACAAGCGTTACGGTATCCCGACTGAGGAATTCAGGGAGAGGCTCAGGAGATTTCTGCCCGTCGACCTGGTGATGGTCACCTGCCTGATGACGTACTGGTATCCCGGCGTTCAAGAAGTAGTGGCCACCATAAGGGAGACGGCACGAGATGTCCCCGTCATCCTGGGAGGCGCATATGCGACACTGAATCATCAGCATGCATCAGAGCACTCAGGCGCTGATCTTATCTTCACCGGCCAGGCGGGCAAAGACCTCGAGTTTGCGCTCTACACCTTCGGCTACAGACTCAAGCAGTGCAGAGAGAGACAGCCGTACTACAGGCTTGGCCTTTATGGTCGGCATCCTTTCGCCGCGCTGCTCACATCTACAGGCTGCCCGTTCAGTTGTTCCTACTGCGCTTCTCACCTCCTTTCCCGGGGATACCGGCGGCGCCCGCCTGGAGAGGTGCTGCAGGAGATAATGGATCTTTACACCCTCGGCGTTCGGGACTTCGCCTTTTACGATGACGCCCTGCTCGTAGATTTTCAGGAGCATCTGGAGCACATTCTGCGCGGAGTCATTCACGAGGGCATCAGTGTGCGCTTCCACACGCCGAACGGTCTCCACGCCCGGTATGTCGGTGAACATGCAGCACGACTCATGCAGGCAGCGAATTTTACGACTATACGCCTGAGCCTCGAGACTGTCGATATGGCGCACCAGCAGTCTATCGGCGATAAGGTAACGATCGAGGACGTGGAGCGCGCCGTCGCCGTTCTCCGGCGATGCGGGTTTTCGAGGCGGTCTATAGGCATCTACCTTATGTACGGTCTGCCAGGGCAGAAAATCGGAGAGGTGAGGGAAGGGATAGAGTTCCTCGATGCACTCGACGTACGGATCAATCTCGTCGAGTTTTCCCCCATACGAGGAACGGAGGCGTGGAGAAAGCTTGTTGACAGCGGGACAATCCCTGATGACCTCGATCCCCTGCTCACGAACAATACCGTCTTCCACTACCTTCATTCCGCCTTCGATCCCGCAGAACTCGAGGCTCTCAAGCTAAGGGTGAAGGAACTGAATTCGCGCTGAGACAATCGTTGCGTTGATTAATCACATGTTCGCGGTTGCGTTCGGAGGGAAGCGGCCCAGATTCCAGGGACGGAACCCTCAGGCGTAACGCGGGAATGGGTCGGGATAAATTGACAACCTCTGACCAGGTTGATAGAATGTGGACAGAACCGCGGGCTTGTCCGTCTTCATTCAGGCGCTCCGGCAAGCGCCCCAGGGGGAAAGACCATGAAACTTCCGATCCAGATCACCGCACGAAATGTGGATCTCAGCGAACCGCTCCGGGAGGACCTGCGAAAGAGGGCTGAGAAGCTCGACACCTTTTATGATCAGATTATGCGATGCAGGATAGTGGTGGAGGTTCCCCACCAACACCAACGCGAAGGGGTTCTATACAATGTGCGCATCGATATGACAGTGCCAGGTGCGGAACTCGTCGTGAAGCGAGAGCCGAGTGAGGACCTCGACGTTGCGGTGCGGGATGCCTTTGACGCTGCGCGCAGACAACTGGAGGAGTTTGCCCGGAAGCGTCGCGGAGATGTGAAACATCACGAAGAGACTCCCGTTGCGAAGGTCAGCGCCCTCTTCCCTGACAGGGATTACGGCTTTATCACCACTGCCGACGGCAGAGAGATATATTTTCACGCCAACAGCGTGCTCAACGAGGAGTTCAAGAAGCTCACTATAGGCACTGAAGTCCGCTTCGTGGAGGAAGAGGGCGAGAAAGGGCCCCAGGCAAGCACAGTCAGCGTGATCAAGTAGCGAGGACGGGAAGAGTCCTCTGCTGTGCACCTACAGGTTACCCGCGCGGATCATCGGGCCGGAAGTAGGGTGTCAGCTGCTGTGCCAGATCCTCAGGCAGGTTGAGGATGAGCTCAGACTGCAATAATTTCTGGAGAAAATAGTCGTCATTCCGATAGTTGGATGAAAGGTTCTGCCTGGTGACCATCTTGAGAATGAGGCGAACGCCCGCTCCTGCGGCAGTTTTCCTGACAGAATAAAGCGTGTAGTTGAAGCTGAGGTGGCCGAGGCTCTCATAAAAAGCGAGCACCCTTGAGACGCCGAGAGCCAGGTCGTTCACGTCATCATCGGTAAGCTCAGCACAGTCGCTCTCCTCCTCATGGACAGCGATCACCTCGTTGCTTCCGATAGGTGAGAAGGAAGTGAGCCAATGCCACTTACCAGTGGCGGCCACGTACCGTTCATCAAGTGTTCTTTCCTTCTCTATAAGGTCACCAAAGAAAGACGACGAATTGACGTCGTGGTATCGATTGCTCGCCTCAACGATCCGTCCATGGTATGAATAGGCCACCGGGGTTATCAGCATCTGGAGGTGCGGATGCACGAGACTCGCGCCCGCCGGGAAGAGGTAGTTGGCGTTAAGAGCCACATACACGGAACCGGGGTCGTGCGCGTAAGCTCCTCTCACAAGTCCCAGCGCAGCTCTGTAGCCGTCTGCGAGCAGTCCGGGGGTGAACTCGGGGAGTCTCAGAAAATGAGCCTTGCTGAGGATGATGACGGCGTGATATGTGGCCGCCGGGTAGAGATTCGGAAAGAGAAGCGCCTCGCCCACTTTCAGTCTCCCCTCCGGCAGCACGTCGTCGGGATAACGAGGTGTCTTCGTCTCGAAGCTGTCGCCGCAAAAGAGACAGTTCCTGGCGCTCTCCGCAACCATTTCTTCTACGAGACGCGGATCGTTAACCCCGAAAAAGGCCTTCGCCTTGTCTTTCATAAACGGGTTGTATATGCTCGTGTCACCCAGAAGGGGATCCTTCCTCACTTCAACCTTATAGCTGTCTTCGGAAAAGTCCTTCATCGGATTCAGGATCGACAGCGACGATTGAATCCTCTCAAACCGTATGTTGATCTTATCCATGAGACCTCCCTGTGCCGCAAGCGGGAAATTTCAACGAAGAATGATCCGGGACGGGATAGTATATTTTATTATCGTCACGGTCCGCTTCACTGTCAATCGCCTCCCGGACCGCGTGGCCCCACGTCCCTTGTGAACCGATCACTCTGGTGATATTCTTTGAAAAGAAGGTCAGTTTGAATGCCTGTACGCCCACTCCTCTCCGGTATGGAAAGCCTTCCATGAACAGGCTGGCGGAAGTGAAACCAGCCCTGTTCGGTGAGGACTCACGGGATATCAGGGCCATGTACAAAGTCAGGCAAAAGCAGGAAGGAGGACCATATGCTAAAGAAAGTATGTGTGGGCTTCGACGGTTCAGACAACGCGTATCGGGCAGTCGACTTCGCCCTCAATCTGCACAAGATGTGCGGTGCGGCTATGGAGATTCACGTCGTCTCGGCGGTAACCCCTCCGGAGGTGCCGAATGTGGATTACGAGGCAATAGCGGGCTCCATGATGCAGCATTACGAGGAGCTCTTGAAGGACCTCCGGGGGAAGGCGACCGGGCGCGGCATTGCGATAAAGACAGCCACCGTAACCGGCCACCCCGCAGATCAGATCCTCAGGTATGTGAAGGAGAACAACTGTGATATGGTGATCATGGGGCAGAGAGGCATGTCCGGGGTAGAGGAGTTCCTCCTCGGGTCCGTGTCCCGTCGCGTTGCGCGCCATGCTCCCTGCACCGTCACCATAGTCAAGTAGAACTCGCGGAACGGCGGTCTCTTTTCCCTCCGTACTTCGCGCACCGAGCCATCTGACTGAGGGCAGGGCGGCGAAAGGGACTTTCCTCCCGACCTCTTGTGCTTGAACCGCCTCCGCTTTGCTCTGCCATGTAGCTGAAGCGTGACCCGTGACAGCGCAGGGCATTCTGGAAAAGGCTTACGCGGCTATGCTATTGTAACAGTTCAGAGAATTTCCAGAACGAATCCCCCAAAAGGAGTCACCCAGTGAAAATGACCGGTGCCGAGATAGTAGTTGAATGTCTGAAGAGAGAAGGTGTCAAGTACCTATTCGGGTACCCCGGCGGGGTCATCCTGAACATTTTCGACCTCCTGTATGACGACAAAGACCTGAAATTGATCCTCACGAGGCACGAGCAGGGGGCCGTGCACGCTGCTGACGGCTATGCGCGGGCAACCGGAAAACCGGGCGTCGTCCTGGTAACCTCAGGCCCCGGAGCGACGAACACGGTCACCGGGATCGCAACTGCCTCGATGGATTCGATACCCCTCGTCATTCTCACCGGCCAGGTGCCTACGGTTCTCATCGGCAACGATGCATTCCAGGAAGCGGACATTGTCGGCATCAGCAGGCCATGCACGAAGTACAACATCCTTGCAAAGGACGTCAAGGACCTGGCGCACCAGATGCGCGAAGCGTTCTACATCGCATCCACCGGCAGGCCGGGCCCCGTCCTCATAGACCTCCCCAAGGACGTCACTTCAGGCAAGGCGGATTTCGTCTGGCCCGAGCGCGTATCGATACGGAGCTACAGCCCCACGGTGGAGGGCAACAAGTGGATGATCGAGAAGGCGGCTCAGACGATTGCGAAATCCAAGAAACCGCTGATCATCGCGGGAGGCGGCTGCGTGCTGTCCGAGGCGGACAAAGAGCTGCGGGAGCTGGCAGAGATCACGAGGGTCCCCGTCACCATGACCCTCATGGGGCTGGGGAGCTTTCCCGGCACTCACGAGCTTTCCCTCGGGATGCTCGGCATGCACGGAACATATTATGCCAACAAGAGCGTGCAGGATTCTGACCTCCTTATCGCCATCGGGATGCGCTTCGATGACCGCGTGACGGGCAAGCTCGAGTCCTTTGCACCGAACGCCAAGATCATACACATAGACATCGACCCGACGTCGATACGTAAGAACGTGAGGGTGGATATTCCGATCGTGGGCGATGTCAAACGGGTCCTGAAGGTTCTGAACTCGATACTGAAGGAACAGGTCCAGGAGCAGTGGGAAGAGGTGCGGAAGGCCTGGCTCAAGCAGATAGCGGATTGGAAGCGCGAGAGGCCGATGAGCTACTTTCACAGCGAGGAGATCATCAAGCCCCAGTACGTCGTCGAGCGGATCTACGAGATGACCAAGGGTGATGCCATCATCACCACCGAGGTCGGACAGAACCAGATGTGGGCGGCACAGTTCTACAAGTACGACACGCCGCGCCACTGGCTCACCTCTGGGGGGCTGGGGACGATGGGGTACGGCTTTCCGGCGGCGATAGGCGCTCAGCTCGCATACCCTGACAAACTCGTCATCGACATAGCGGGTGACGGCAGCATCCAGATGAACATCCAGGAGCTCGCCACGGCAGTCATCTACAAACTGCCAGTGAAGGTCGCGATCCTCAACAACCGTTACCTCGGCATGGTGAGGCAGTGGCAGGAGCTCTTCTACAACGAGCGCTACTCCCACACGAACCTCGACGTGGTCCCCGACTTCGTGCAACTCGCCCAGGCTTATGGCGCCGTCGGGTTGAGGGCGACAAGGCCAAGCGAGGTGGACGCGGTCCTGAAGGAGGCCTTTTCCATCGACAAACCGGTTTTCATGGATTTCGTCGTCGACTGGAAGGCGAAGGTGTTCCCGATGGTTCCCGCGGGGGGCTCTCTCGATTCCATGATATTCGAAGAAAAAGAAAAGGTCGCCGAGAAGAAGCTGAAGGCGGTCAAATAGGGAGGGCGAATGAGACACACGATTTCCGTTCTCGTTGAAAACAAGTTTGGCGTGCTCTCACGGGTGTCCGGTCTGTTCAGCGGGAGAGGGTACAACATCGAGAGTCTCTCCGTGGGTGAGACGATCGACCCCCAGATCTCGATCATGACCATAGTCACCTCGGGGGACGACTGGGTGATAGAGCAGATCACAAAGCAGCTCAACAAGCTCATCGACGTCATCAAGGTCGTGGACCTCACCGAACTTGAACATGTCGAACGAGAGATGATTCTCATCAAGGTCGGACCGAGGAAGGATGACAAGGTCGAGGTGCTCCGTCTCGCCGAGATATTCAGGGGCAGGGTAATCGACTCGAGTCCCACCACCTTCACAATTGAGATCACCGGCGACAGAAGGAAGATCGAGGCATTCATCGAGCTTATGAAGCCGATGGGGATCAAGGAGGTAGTGAGGACCGGCAGGATCGCCATCGCCCGGGAGATCACGAAGAAGAAAGCAGTTGCCCCCCGAGCCGCCGAAGTCTGATCTGAAAAGGCTCTCACCGGCGACGAACTGAGGCTCGCCACGCAGCAGCCTGACCAGGCGAGGGAAATCGTTTCAGCGAGTCTATAGGAGGAACAGATTGATGTATCGAGTCACCCTTATACCCGGAGATGGGGTAGGACCGGAGATTTCAGAGGCGACGAGGCGCGTCATCGACGCCACCGGTGCGCAGATAGAGTGGGATGTGCAGAATGCCGGGGAGGATGTCTATCATGCGGAGGGGACACCCCTCCCTGAGAGAGTCCTTTCTTCGATAAAGAATAACAAGGTGGCGATCAAGGGCCCTGTCACGACGCCCGTGGGCACGGGGTTTCGCAGCGTCAACGTCACCCTCAGGCAGACCCTCGATCTTTACTGCTGCCTGAGGCCCTGCAAGAGCTTCAGGGGTGCGCGGACGCGGTATGAAGACGTGGATCTCGTCATAGTCAGGGAGAACATGGAGGATCTCTATGCGGGGATAGAATTCCGCAAGGGCGAGGACAGCACCAGGGAACTCATCGACTTGATCAGATCGAAGACCGGCAAGTCGATCGCGCCTGATTCCGGGATCAGCATAAAGCCCATCTCGGTCTCGGCCACAGAGCGTATCGTGAAGTTCGCTTTTGAATACGCGAGGAAATTCGGCAGGAAAAAGGTGACCGCGGTGCACAAGGCCAACATAATGAAATTCAGCGACGGCCTTTTTCTCGAGGTTGCTCGCGAGGTAGCCTCCCGGTACCCTGATGTCGCCTTCGAGGACAGGATTGTGGACAACATGTGCATGCAGCTTGTGCAGAAACCAGAGATGTACGATGTCCTCGTGCTGCCCAACCTTTACGGTGATGTTGTTTCCGACCTCGCTGCCGGCCTCATAGGCGGATTGGGCCTCGCACCGGGAGCCAACATCGGCGATGAGATCGCAGTGTTCGAGCCCACCCATGGGAGCGCCCCGAAATACAAGGGCCTGAACAAGATGAATCCGTTTGCGATGATCCTCTCGGGGGTGATGCTCCTGAGGCATCTTGGCGAGACCGAACGCGCGGGCAGGCTCGAACGCGCCGTGGCAACGCTGATCGCTGAAGGCAGGCACGTAACGTACGACATGAAGCCGACGCCTGACGATCCTACCGCGGCAACTACCTCCCAGGTTGCAGACGCACTGATCGACCTGCTCAAGAGATGATATAATTTCTTATGGACGCTGACCATTCCGGACGGCAGCCCTGTTGTGTCGCGGTGGGGCTGCTCTCGCGATATGCCGCGGTCCTTTCCCCGCACTCTTTTTTGAGGATACCGTCGGCCCCCTCACGCCATGTGGACTGAAATCACACTCATCGGGCTCTTCATCATCATCAACGGGTTCTTTGCAGCCTCAGAGATCGCAGTCGTGACCCTCAGGAGGTCGAGGATAAGGCAGCTCGTCGAGGAGGAGTCCAGAAATGCGAAGACACTGAGCAGGCTTCGCGAGCAGCCTGACAGGTTTCTTGCCACCATACAGGTGGGCGTCACCCTTGCCGGCGCACTCGCCTCCGCGATAGGAGGAGCAGCGGCGGTGAAGGCCGTCAAGCCGCTGGTCGAGACTATCCCTGTTCCGCTCATCGCCGCTTACAGCGACGCCGTCGCCATAGGGATAGTGGTGGCCGTCATCACGTACTTCTCCCTTGTCTTCGGCGAACTCGTCCCCAAGTCCATCGCCCTGTCGAACCCCGAGTCAATCGGCCTGTTCGTCGCCCCCATCGTAGACCGTTTCGCGAAACTCGCGACCATCGTCGTGGCGATTCTCACGGCGAGCACGAACCTGCTCCTGAAGCCTTTCGGAAAGCGCGCGTTCACCCTGAGGAGTTATATTTCGGAAGAAGAGGTAAAGCTGCTCATCGAAGAGGGGGGAGAGCAGGGCGTATTCGAGGCTGCAGAGAAGCAACTCATTCACAGCGTGTTCGAATTCACCGACACCTCGGTGAAGGAGGTAATGATCCCGACGACGCAGATGGTGACCGTGGGCATCAACATGACGAAGGATGAGGTGAACGCGATCATATCGGAGGAGAAGTTCTCGCGCTACCCGGTGATCGGCAAGGATATCAACGACGTGAGGGGGATTCTCTATGCTAAGGACTTTTACAACATCCTCTCGGCAACAGGCAAAGTCGATGTGAGAAGGATCATCAAGCCCCCTATCTTCATTCCTGAGACGATGAAGATCAGCATCCTCCTCAGGGAAATGCAGAAGAAGCGCGTGCACCTCGCGATCGTGATCGACGAATACGGAGGTGTGTCCGGCCTCGTCACGCTCGAGGACCTCATCGAGGAGATAGTAGGTGAGATCAGGGATGAGTACGATGTGGAGAGCCCCGTCATTACCCTTGCAGACGGGAGCATGATCATAGACGCATCGATCAGCGTAAGGGACCTCAAGGAGGACTACAACGTGGAGATGCCGGAATCTCCCGAATACGAGACGCTCGGAGGGTTCATACTCACGCACCTTCAGAGAATACCGACGACGGGCGACACCATCGAGATCGAGGACAAACGCGTACGCGTCATCGAGATGGTCGGACAGAGGATCGCGAAGGTAAAGCTCGAGATGATCGACACCAACGCGAAGATTGACAGTACGTAGAGTATTTACTATACTGAAAGACTCTGTTTTTTTGTTAAACACACCTGTCTAACCCGGAGGTACCATGGAAAAATGGAAATGTTCCGTCTGCGGCTATGTCTACGATCCTGAGTACGGAGATCCTGATTCAGGGGTAGCTCCCGGCACCCCCTTCGAGAATCTTCCGGACAGCTGGGTCTGCCCCGTGTGCGGCGCATCGAAGGACATGTTCGAGAAGGCATAGCCGCGAAGAGGAGGACGCCATGACATCAGTTGAGATTGCCGCCAAGATGGAGGCCGATGCAATCAAGTTCTACCGAGAAGGGGCGGAAAAGACTCGCAATCCCGTCGGCAAGAAGATGTTCCTGTCGATTGCGGAGGACGAAAAGGGCCACCTCCAGATGCTGAGAAGTGCCCTTGAGGTGTGCGACCTCAAGATAACCGAAGCACACCCGATCAAGACGGTGAGGACCATCTTCGAGGAGATGAAGGACTCCATGATGCAGCGTGTCGAGGCGACAACGGACGAACTCGAAGCCTTCAGAATCGCCATGGAGATGGAGAAGGAAGGCATCGAATTCTACAGGACGGCCCTCGCCGAGACGCAGAGCGAAAAGGAAAAATGCCTCTTCGAACGGCTCATTCAGGAGGAAGAGGAGCATTTCAAAATCTTCTCTGAGACATACGAGTTCATGACAGATACAGGCAACTGGTACATGTGGGACGAGCACAGCATCGTGGAGGGCTGAGCCGGAAACGGATCGAGTCAAGTGACGTCGCCCTGAACCGATCAGGTCCTGCAGGATCCGCCTGTTCGTTGTGCCGGCAGGGAAGGGGGAAGCCCTCCGCCTCCTGCCCGCAGAAGCTTACTTCCAGATCGCCTCTCATATTCGACACACCACCTCGTTTACTCGCCTGCGATACACCCTTCCTCTGTGCGCTGATACAGATGTGCAGCGACATCAGGGCTGAGGCAGCCCAAGTCCACTCCGAAGCGACGGGATCTTATCCGTGATGTCCTGCATCCTCCACGTAGCATGAGTTTGTGCGTCGGGCTGGAATATGTTGCGGAACACGACAAGGGTATCGCTCGCAAGCTCTTTTCGCCGCCTCCATTCCTGACTCAGGTGTGTGAATTATGTGTTTAGAATCGATAATTGATGCGAGGAGGACAGCATGATTCCGCTCAATTGGGAATTTCCTCATGCTTCCAGGCGTATGCCGGTGCTGGGCCGCAACGTTGTTGCCACTTCACAGCCGCTGGCGGCACAGGCCGGTATCCGTATGCTTCTGAAAGGAGGAAACGCCGTGGACGCGGCCGTTGCAACGGCCATAGCCCTGACGGTTGTCGAGCCGACCATGAACGGCATAGGAGGCGACTCGTTCGCCCTGGTCTGGGACGGAGAGAGGCTGCATGGTCTCAATGCCTCGGGACGGTCACCTGCTGCGTGGGATTTCAATCGCTTCTCCGGCTTGGAGAGAATGCCGCTAAGCGGTTGGGACGCCGTCACCGTCCCCGGTGCTGTCTCCTCCTGGGTCGAGTTGTCCGCACGGTTCGGGAAGTTGTCTTTCGAGACACTCTTTGAGCCCGCCATACATTATGCGCGTGACGGCTTTCCCGTCTCCCCGATAACCGCCTCACTCTGGCGGCATGCCGCCGAGATATACAGGGACTCTCCCGGATTCCGTACGACTTTTCTGCTCCACGGGAGAGCGCCGCGGACCGGGGAGACCTTCAGGTGCAGGGAGC
The DNA here is from genome assembly GCA_050257935.1 of Chloroflexota bacterium. Lineage (GTDB taxonomy): Bacteria > Nitrospirota > Thermodesulfovibrionia > Thermodesulfovibrionales > Dissulfurispiraceae > JBLMXV01. Next base: position 24,825 of record JBLMXV010000136.1, on the reverse strand, counting down.
AGGCAAGAACCCTGGAAATGATTGCAGAGACGAAGGGGAGAGCCTTCTACGAGGGCGAACTGGCAGAGGCCATAACTGGCTACGCCAAGGCCACCGGCGGTCTGCTGACTGAAGAGGACCTTGCCATGCACAGAGCCGATTGGGTCGAGCCGTTATCAGTCACTTACAGAGGATTCGACATACACGAACTTCCTCCGAACGGGCAGGGCATCGCAGCACTCATCATGATGGGCATCCTGAGCCACTGGGACATGACCGCTGATCATCCGGACTCTGCGCAGAGTCTGCATCTACAAATAGAGGCGATGAAACTGGCACTTGCCGACTTATATCGTTACGTTTCCGATCCCTCCAGCATGGAACTCGACTACCGGAAGCTGATCGAGCCGGGCTACCTGTCGGAGAGGGCCGCACTCATCGACCCTGAGAGAGCCGGGGACTTCGATCACGGGACCCCGCCGCGAGGCGACACTGTGTACCTCACCGCTGCCGATGCCGGCGGCGTGATGGTCTCCTTCATTCAGTCCAACTATACCGGCTTCGGATCAGGAATAGTCGTGCCCGGTACCGGGATCAGCCTGCACAACAGAGGTGCCTGCTTCACCACGCAGAAAGGCCACCCTAACCAGGTCGAAGGGTCCAAGCGACCGTTACACACTATAATACCGGCATTTGTAAGCAGGGACGGTGCGCCTGAGATGAGTTTCGGCGTAATGGGAGGGCCGATGCAGCCTCAGGGGCACGGACAGATCCTGGTCAGGATCGTCGACCATGGTCAGAACCCGCAGGCCGCTTCTGATGCGCCACGATGGCAGGTGCTGCGCGGCAGGGAGGTGGCGCTGGAGCAAGGCTTCAGCCATACGGTCGCGGAGGAGCTGAAGAAACGCGGCCACAGAGTGACTATGGCCGATCAACAATGGTTCGGGGGCGCACAGATTGCCCTAAGGTTGACCGACGGCTACTGTGCCGCCTCGGATCACAGGAAGGACGGACAGGCTGTCGGATTTTGAGGGCAAGTTTGCCAATTCTGACACAGATGAACGGGTGTGCCTGTCCGCTCACTGCGTCGCCCCAGGGCGACGTCATGGTAAAAACTCGTTCCGTTGAATGGTTCTCATGCTTGTATCCTAGCCTGAGATGACTCTGTCTTGCGTTATCTCCGGCGAAGTGGTAGGATTGTGGTCATGAAACGAACTCCGGAGAAGCTGATCGCGGCGATTCTTCTGACTCTCGTGCTCTTCCTAGCATGTGGATGTGCAGGGGGAGGTGCTGTTCTCAGAACGGAGGGAGTCAGCGACACTTCTGTCATATCGGGTCGCTATACCCTGACTCTCTTTAACGACGTCACCTATATAGGGCTTAAGGCTGTGGGTTTTCTCTCGGCAGAGGGGAGCGGCTTCACGATTACTCCCTATGCCCCCTCATACACGTATGCCTCCACCTATGGTGTGAGCGGCCAAGAGGCCCTCCAGATGGCCGTATCCTTCGTGCAGAAGAACCCGTCTTTTATAGCAACTGAGGTCAGCAGAATCCTCTCTCCCTCCGGCGCAACCATCGGGTATGAAGTGCGCCCCCTGTTCCAGGAGATGGAATACGGCGCCGAAGACGTCATGAGCATCACGTATGTGCTAAAAGGACCGGGCAACGTTGAGGTTCACATCGACCTGATCGACCTGGTCCAGGAAGAGCTCTCGGCGCAGGGAATCCTCTGAATGTGACTACTCGATGTGCGGGCAGCTCACTGATCTAAGGTTCCCTCATCCGTAGTTTCTTCCGTTTACTCCTCTTCATCGGGTCTGATTCCATTCTCGTCTCTGCCGAAATCTTTTCGTTATAACTCCCTCCGCATTTCTTCTTCCAAGACAGTGGTCCTGAATCTCACTCGCTTCCTCATCATCTTGTGAGCATAGTCTGGTTGAAGGCTGATATCGCTCTGCATGCGCAGCCAATAGCCCTTCTCATGGTCCTGGGACGTGGGAGTCGTCGAGCGTGGTATAATGCGCCAAGGCTGCCATGGATACCATAGAGAAGCTCAAGGTCCTTTCGGAAGACTCACGCTATGACCTCGCCTGTGCCTGCGGCACGAGGGACGACGACCGGCGGTCGAGGGGACAGGACGGCAGGTGGCTCTATCCAGTGGCCTTGCCGCAGGGCGGGTACTCGGTCCTCCTGAAGACCCTCCTTTCAAACGCCTGCATCAACGACTGCAAGTACTGCCCGCTCCGCTCAAAGAGCAATATAGAGCGGTGCACGCTGCAGCCGGAAGAGGTCGCCCGGGTCTTTCTCGAATACGTAAGGCGGCAAAGAGTCTCCGGCCTTTTCCTCAGCTCGGCGGTCATGAGGAGCCCCGACTATACTATGGAGCGAATCAACGCGGTCGCTAAGAGCCTCAGGTATCGGCACCAGTTCAAGGGCTACATCCACCTTAAGATAATCCCCGGCGCCTCGGACGGCGCCATCGAAGAGGCCCTCTCCCTCGCCACTGCCGTATCACTGAACATCGAGACTCCCGCCAAGATACACTTCGACCGGCTTTCGAATAGGAAAGACTACCTGAATGACATCGTCCGCCCCCTCAGGCTGATGGGCAGCCTCACCCGGAGGGGGAGCAGGTTCTCCCGGGTGAAGTGCACGACGCAGTTCATTGTCGGCGCATCCGATGAGACTGACAGCGAGATCATCGGGAGCATGAGCGACCTCTACGGGAACCTGAACTTCAAACGGGTCTACTTCTCCGCTTACCAGAAGGGGCTGGGCGAGCCGGACATACCAGGCGAGCGGTGGTTCGTGCCGGAGGGTGAATGTGCATTCATGCGCGAACACCGGCTTTACCAGGTTGACTTCCTCTTCAGGAAATACGGCTTCTCTGCAGGAGAGATTCCCCTTGACAGGAGGGGAAACCTGCGGCTCGACAAAGACCCAAAGGAGCTCTGGGCCGAAGGTCATCCCGAGTTTTTCCCTGTTAAGATCAACACCGCTGACCGTGAGGCCCTCCTGAGGGTCCCCGGCCTTGGGCCCGAGACCGTGGGAAAGATTCTGGCCGCCAGGGTCGAGAGAAAGGTGACTGAGCTCCGCGGTGTCGGCGTGAGGGGTAGGAGGCTCGAAAAGGTCGCGAAATACGTGATTCTTGAGTGAATCTTACGGGAACATCGGAAACGAAGCGTAATGATTGGCGAATGGCACAGCCTTCACAGGACAAAAGGGAGGGACGTGAAGAGTCCCTCCCTTTTCAGTTTTTCATACCCTGGTCACATCGCCCATCTGTAGATCTCTATTACATCATCGAGTGAAGGACAGCGGGGATTGGTTAGGCCGCAGGCGTCCTTCTGCGCATTCTCCGCCATGATCTTCAGGTCTTTTTCCTTTACACCCAATTGTTTCAGCCCGCTCGGAATTCCCACATCCTTCGAGAGAGTCTTGATGGCATCGAGCGCCTTCTCCGCCGCGTCACGGACGGAGAGTCCTTCTACGTTTTCGCCCATCGCGATTGCAATATCCGCGAAGCGGTCCATTCTCGCAATCAGGTTGAACCGCTCGACAGCAGGAAGAAGGATAGCATTGCACACACCATGGGGAAGGTCATAGAAGCCGCCGAGCTGGTGAGCCATCGCATGCACGTGGCCGAGACTGGCGTTGTTGAAGGCCATTCCTGCAAGGTATTCAGCATAGGCCATGCCGTCGCGGGCGGCCATGTCGCCTCCATGTGCCACCGCAGCCCTTAGGTGTTCAGCAATAAGCTCGATCGCCTTCAGGGCACAGGCGTCTGTCACCGGCGTGGCGATGATGGAAACGTATGCCTCCACTGCGTGAGTCAACGCGTCCATGCCGGTTGCAGCGGTCAATGATGGCGGCATACCGGCCATCAGCAACGGATCGTTAATGGCAATGTCCGGAGTGACCCTCCAGTCGACTATAGCCATTTTCACCTTCCGACTCGTGTCGGTGATGATGCAGAACCGCGTCATCTCGCTTGCCGTACCTGCGGTCGTGTTGATTGCGATGAACGGCGGCATAGCCTTTGTCGATTTGTCGATACCCTCGTAGTCCTGTATCTTACCGCCGTTTGTTGCGAGGATGCCGACAGCCTTGCCGCAGTCGTGGGAACTGCCGCCGCCCAGGGAGATGATGCTGTCGCATTTGTTCTTCTTGAAGACCTCGAGGCCGTCGTGGGCGTTCTTGTCAGTGGGGTTCGGTATGGTCTCATCGAAAATGACCACCTCTGCCTTCGCATTCTTCGTGACGATATCCGCGATCCTTTCGGCTATTCCCGCCTTCGCAATGCCCTTGTCCGTAACGATGAGCGGCTTCTTGCAGCCGAGAATCTTGACGCGCTCACCCGTTTGTTTGTGCGCGCCGATACCCATGAGCGTGACGGTGGGGATATAGAATCCAAATGTCTGCTCACCGAGTGCCATAACTCTTACCTCCCTGATCCGACAGCTTGAACTGCATGCCCTGTAAAACAGGACAACTTGCACCAGACCTTATCAGTCCCCCAGATGACTCGGACCAGATGAGGCTGGCGCACACAACGCTCTCGAACGCGAATCCCTTCACAGGCAAACTTGGATCATCTAAACACAATTCTACTCGATCAACGAGACCTTCACAATGTGGTAAAGGGTATACTGCCATACTGGAGAAATAGACATGAAATATTAAGCACTTCCCCCATTGACCGAGATCTGTCCGAACAACCTTCTCACCCGGAAGACCATGAGTCTGCCCTCTCAGAGCCGCCACCCGTCAAAGCTTATAATCGTCATCTGAAAGACTGCTTTCTTTGCAGGAAATAGTGACACGATGGACGGGGCGGGAGCGTCAGACGGGGAGTGGGCGGCATCGTGAAACGAAAATGTTCCGAGTTGCTGAGCAATTTACACAGCACCAGATCCGGTGGAGGCCATATGCCGACAAAAAACCTGAGAATTAATGTGGTACTTGAAAAGCCTCTTTACCAAGAAGTGGAGCGTATGGTCAGAAGAATAGGGTATCGTTCTCCCAGAAGGTGCGCCACCTTGTCAAGGAGGCTCTTGAGTTTGAAGAGGACATTGCTCTCGCCACCATTGTTAAACAACGGAATGTGGCACATCATGATCTTCGGGCGGATCTCCCGGATATCTGGATGGTATCTTTCAATCGATACTGGAGAAAGAAGAACTGTGAGGGCCTTTCTACCCAACGCTCATGCTCAGCGCCTGGCCGAGGGCGGGGATGAAGTCCTTTTTTCGCGACAGGATTGTCGGCAGCTTGCATGTTCCGTCCACGACCTTCACGTTGAATGCCTTCTCAACGATCCACGTCTCACCTTTCAGGAGCACTCTTTCCTGCCTCGAGCTCAACGGGTTTGTCACAAGCAGTGCCGTGAGATCATAGCCGTTGGCAACGCGCAGCCGCTCGAGCTCCTGGAGAAGTTCGCTCTCCCTCAAGTCGATCATCTCGCAGTCCAGCACCATCATCTGGCTGATGCCGAGCTTCTTGCCGCCTATATGAAATTCCTTGAAGTCGGCGGCGATGAGTTCTGGAGTGGTCTTGTGGGCAATGTTGATGCTGGCGTCCAGCAACTCGCGGCCGTACTCCTTGACGGAGATGCCGGCGGTCTCGGCGAGTCGCTCCGCTGCCGCCCGATCGCGGTCCGTAGTCGTGGAGAGCGTCAGGAGAAGTGTATCCGAGAGGATGCCCGAAAGCAGCACTCCCGCGATTTCTGAGGGGATGCGCATCTGGTGGAGGAAGATGAGCGTGGCGACGACGGTGCAGGTGCTGCCGACAGGGTCGTTATACACGTAGATCGGAGCGACGGTTGAAATGTCTCCGACCCTGTGGTGGTCTATGATCTCGAGAATCTCCGCCTCCTCGATGCCGTCCACCGCCTGGGATATCTCGTTGTGGTCGACAAGGATCGCCCTCTTCCTCACGGGATTCATGAGATCGCTCCGCGTCACGAAACCGATCAGGCGGTCGTCGCTGTCCACGACCACTTCAGAGCGGTATTCCGATTCGAGGATCCTCTTTCTGAGTTCCGAGATAGGCGTGTAGAGACCGACGGTAGGCCGCTCTTTCCCCATTATCGCTCCGACAGGCACCGACATAGTGATCAGTTGAAGAGTGGCAAAAGCGCTGTGGGGAGATGAGAGGATGAGCGTACCCGACTTCCGTGCCTCGGCTATCACTGCGGCGCTCACCGGCATGCTGTCCACCACAATCAGCGCGGCGCAGCCGGCGTGGATCAGGTCTGTCTGCACATCGTGCTGGTCTCCTACGATAACGACGTCACCCTTCCGAACCCTGTTAAGGATAGTCCCCTTCTGCATCACCGAGGCGAAGATCCTGCCGGTAAGTGAGGAGAGCCGAAGCGAATTGCAGAGCATCCTGCCGTCGAGCGTCCTGACGAGCATGTCCAGATCCACGGGGGCATGGGTGAGGTCGGCAAACCCGACGCTGTCCATGTAATGCGCGGCAATATCCCTGAGGCCTACGATGCCCGCCAGTCTGCCCGCGTCGTCGACGACGGGAACGGCGCGAACCTTCTTTTCCCTCATCACCTGTGCAAGGGACTGGACGGAATCACGGCTGTTCACCGACACGGGCTTCTTCAGGTTGAGGTCATTTACAGTTGAGACCATGCTGTCCAATTCCTCAGGTACCGGCACGCCGAACCGCTCGAGTACAAACCTCGTCTCATCGTTGATCTTACCGGCCCTGGCGGGAATGTAGAGATGCCCCTTGTCGGTCAGGTTCTTGAAATGCGCATACCCTATGGCCGAGCAGACTGAATCGGTGTCAGGGTTCCTGTGGCCTATGACGTAGACTATCTTTGCCTGTTCGTTCTTCATCGCGTTCATAAAGGCTTTTGAGGCGAACTGCCCTGCCGTTCTATGCAACTGTCAGGTTCAATCAAGACAGGAATACTTTCGGCACCGTAAAGGCCTTGTGTCGTGGACGGAGCACTTCCCGGTTATCCGGTCCAAATGGGCGCAAAAGCCGTCAGCATCCCGTGCGATGTAGTAGGGGCGACCGGGATTGTATTTCACAAACCCGGCCCTTGCTTCGTCCTGCGTCAGGGCGAACACGAGAGAGCAGCAACGGGCCTGGCACGTCGCGATTCTTGCCGCGCAGTCGACCTGCCTCTCAGGCTCAGAATCGTCTTCCAGCCCGTAGACTGCACCGTTGATCAGTACCATCCTTTCCATCGCGATCTCCAGAATATGAGCTTTCTGCTCTTCAGAAAACAAGGAATCACCCTTGCAGGCTACAGCCTTGTCCGCGTCGGTATCGGCGCACATGATGCCTAGCCGGCTCCATGGTCAGATATCTGCCAGCATACGAGGTCCTATTTCAGTCCCAGCACATCCTGCATGTCATACAGACCCGGGGTGCGACGGGCCACCCACTGTGCAGCCTTGAGAGCTCCCCTTGCGAAGGTGTCCCTGCTCGACGCCTTGTGGGTGATCTCTATCCTCTCGCCCAGTCCCCCGAAGAGCACGGTGTGCTCCCCCACGATGTCTCCGGCTCTCACCGTCTGGATGCCGATCTCCTTCTTCGTCCTCTCGCCGATGATGCCCTTTCTCGCGTACACCGCCACGTCGTCGAGGTTCCTCTGTAGCGCCTCTGCAATGACCTGTGCCATCTTCACAGCGGTACCGCTCGGCGCGTCCTTCTTCAGACGGTGGTGAGACTCGACTATTTCGATGTCGTACTCGTCGCCGAGGACGCCCGCCACGTGAGGAAGCACCTTGAGAAGGAGGTTGACGCCGACGCTCATGTTCGGCGCGAGAACGATTGCGGTCCTCTGCGCATATTCTTTCACGGAGGCGATATCATCTTTCGAAAGCCCGGTCGTCCCGATCACCATCGCTTTCTTGCGGTCAGCGGCGACCTTCGCGTGATTGAGCGTGGCGGAGATGGAGGTGAACTCTATGAGCACATCAGCCCCTTCAATGACCGTATCCACGTTATCGGTGAGCATCACTCCCGTCTCGCCGACCCCGACGAGCGGGCCGATGTCCCTGCCGAGCAATTCATGCCCCTTGCGCTCGAGGGCGCCCGCAAGTTGCAGGGTTGGGTACTCTCTCGACAGAGCGGTGATCCTGCTTCCCATCCTCCCCGTCGCACCGCTCACGATGATCTTCGTCATAGCATATCCTCCTTTATCGAATCATGATTCCTTCTCCTGCCCTTCCTCATCCTCAACAACAGGCAGTCTGTAATCCTCAGATGCCCACTTCCCGAGGTCCAGGAACTTGCACCTCTCGGAACAGAAAGGCCGCCAGGGATTCTCCTCCCATGTCGTCGTCTTGTCGCATTGAGGACACTTTACCTGCACGCTGCTCCTCTCAGGTCTTCCTCCCGAACCACGTCACCTTGTCCTTGAGACCGTCGGTCACGAGGATAGCGCCATCACTGCCCACTATTATTCCCTCGAAGTCCAGTTTCTTCAGCAGCGCGAGGCCTCTCTGTGGACCAAGCACAAAAACACCCGTAGCGAAGGCATCAGTCATTGCCGCCTCCGGTGCTATCACCGTGACGCTCCGACAGAGCGAAACCGGGTATCCGGTCTTAGGGTCGAGAATGTGATGGTACCGGATACCGTCCTTCTCGAAGAATTTCTCGTAGTCTCCCGACGTGGACGCGGCCCTGTCCAAGAGCCTCACCGCAGCAATCAGCTCATCGTCACTGCCCTGCTGCCGCGGGTTCTTGACCCCCACATTCCACATTTCACCATCAGGTCTTTTCCCGAAGGCCCTGACCTCACCGCCTACTGAGACGATTCCCGAAGAAATGCCTTCCCTCCGAAGTACCGCCACTGCCTTGTCCGCGGCGAAGCCCTTCACGATGCCGCCAAGGTCTATCTGCATCCCTTTCCTGTCAAGGTACACCGTGCCTTTCTCCTTATCAAGGACAATGTGGCGGTAGCCGATTTCCTTCACCTTCTCCCTGATCGACTTCTCATCGGGTATCCTTTTCTCTTGGAAATCCCAGAGCTTGACCACAGGGCCGACGGTCGGATCAAAAGCACCGTCGGTCTGCTCTGAGGCGAACACTGCTTTGCCCATTATCTCCATCGTGTCGTCCGACGCTTTGACTGCCTCTACGCCGGCCTTCCTGTTTATGAGAGAAAGCTCGCTCTCGTCGGAGTAGAAATTAAGGAGGGAACCGAGCCTCTCCATCTCCGTGAAGGCAGCCTCAATCGCCTCCTGCGCCTTCTCGGGGGATGAGGAAACCACGGTCACTGAGGTCACCGTGTACAGTGCTGTCCTCGTCTCTTTATAGAGGCGCTCCCCGCCCCCCTTGCAAGACAGGAGAAGACAGACAGTTGCAACAATGATGAGCTGCAGAGCGGTGCGCATGCCGTATTATAGCACCAAGGGCCGGGGGTGTAGCCGTTTCCTCCGCCCGCCGGGCATGCCGAAGCGGCGATCGCCCCCCTGGGAGCCGCGCTGCGGGATCAGAGTTTGGCGACGAGATAGCGGGCGGTGAAGGACCCCTGGTTAAGGGATACAGATTCCGGAGTCCCTGTAGCAACGACCTGCCCGCCTTCACTCCCGCTGCCGGGTCCGAGGTCTATGATGAAGTCTGCGGATTTGATGATGTCCATATCGTGCTCGATTACAATAACGGTGTTTCCCCTGTCAACGAGCCTGTTGATCACGTCCAGAAGCCGCTGTATGTCGATGAAATGGAGTCCTGTGGTCGGTTCATCGAGGAGATACAGCGTATTCCCCGTGCCTTTCTTCGCGAGTTCCCTCGACAAGCGCAGGCGCTGTGCCTCGCCTCCCGACAGGGTGGTCGCAGACTGACCGAGCTTCAGGTACCCCATGCCCATGTCATCGAGAACCTGGAGTTTGTCCCTCACCGGGGGAACAACGTGAAAGAACTCCAGGGCCTCGGAGATCGTCATCTCGAGAACGTCTGCGATGTTCTTGTCCCTGTAGCGGACTTCGAGCGTCTCCCTGTTGTATCGTCTGCCGCCGCACGTGTCGCACACCACATAGACATCGGGCAGGAAGTGCATCTCCAGCTTTTTCAGTCCGTCTCCGCCGCATGCCTCGCACCTTCCGCCCGTGACATTGAAACTGAAACGGGACGCACTGTACCCCCGGGCACGTGACTCGGGGAGCTGCGAGAAGAGATCGCGGATGAACCCGAACACGCCGCTGTAGGTCGCAGGGTTCGACCGCGGAGTTCTCCCGAGGGGCGACTGGTCAACAGAGATCGCACGGTCCACCTTCTCAAGCCCGTCGACCCTCTTGTGCCTGCCCGGCTCGGGACCATCCTGCAAAAGGTGACGAACGACCGCCTTGTACAGGATCTCCCCGATGAGCGTGCTCTTGCCCGAGCCCGACACACCGGTCACACAGACAAACACACCGAGCGGCACATCCACAGTGATGTGCCGGAGATTAAACGCGGCAGCGCCGACGATCCTCATGAAATCCCTCGGTTGCCTCCGGATACGGGGCACCGGGATCACACACCTGCCGCTCAGATAGCTGCCGCTCAACGACCTCTCGTCCCTCTCTATATCCTCTGGCGTGCCCACCGCAGTCACCCATCCGCCGTTTCTTCCGGCACCCGGACCCATGTCAATCACCCAGTCAGCAGCCCGTATGGTATCCTCGTCGTGTTCCACGACGATTATGGTGTTTCCCCCGTCTCTCATGTCTTTCAGGCTCTTCAGGAGCTTGTCGCAATCTCTCGGGTGCAGGCCGATGCTCGGCTCGTCGAGGACATACAACACCCCTGTAAGGGAAGACCCGAGTTGAGTCGCGAGCTTGATGCGCTGCGCCTCACCACCTGACAGACTGACCGATGGCCGGTCAAGAGTGAGGTACTCCAATCCCACCCTTTCGAGGAACGACAGCCTGTCGCTGACCTCTTTGAGGATCCTTTTCGAAATGGTCCGCTCTCTCTGGGAGAGGTCGAGGGCTTCGAGGAAGTTCACCGCCTCCTTGACCGTCATCCGCGCAAACTCCCCGATGCTCTTCTCACGGATTCTCACACTCAGGGCTTCTCTCCTCAGCCGCATGCCGTTGCAGGCCTTGCAGGGCACAAGCCCTGACATGTCGGCCTCCGCCGCTGCCCTGAAAGGATGCCCCCCCTCGTTCAGCTTCTTCTGCGGCACTATGGGTCCGGCAACCAGAGACTTCCTCTCGCCGTTCCTCTCCTCGAGGCCGAGGCCCCTGCACCGGGGGCAAGCCCCGTATCTGCTATTGAAGGAAAAGATGTGAGGCTCGATCTCGGGATAGCTGATGCCGCATCTGGGGCAGGCGAGGGTACGACTGAACAGGATATCCTTGTTCTCATCGAGCAGGTTGATCACCACCGTGTCGGCATACCGCAGAGCCGTGTCAATAGCGAACTTGATCTGTCGTTCTATCGCGGGCTTGATGATGAAGCGGTCCACGACGATCTCGATAGTGTGCCTCTTCTGCTTCCTCAGGGTCACTTCGTTGGTGAGATCGACCATCTCACCGTCGATCCGGGCACGCACGAAGCCGTCGCGCCGCATCTGCTGCAGCTCTTTTCTATACTCCCCCTTTCGCTCGATGACGATGGGGGCGAGAATCTGGATCTTCATCCCCATGGGCAGCGAGCTGACGGATCTGAGTATGTTCTGTATGTCCTGGGCGGTGATCTCCGAGCCGCAGTGGTAACAATAAGGAATGCCGATGCGCGTGTAGAGCACTCTCATGTAGTCGTAGATCTCGGTGACCGTGCCCACCGTCGACCGTGGACTGCGGGCAAATGTCTTCTGGGAGATGGCGATGGACGGGGACAGGCCCGAGATGAAATCGACCTCGGGCTTCTGCATCTGCTCGAGGAACTGGCGGGCGTAGGCAGAGAGACTCTCCACGTATCGCCTCTGCCCCTCGGCATAGAGCGTGTCGATAGCGAGAGAGGATTTCCCGGAGCCGGAAGGGCCGGTGATGACGGTGAGCGCATCGCGCGGAATGGTGACCTCGATACTCTTGAGGTTGTGCTCCCGTGCACCCTTGATATATATATGCTGTTCCATCGTGGTAAGGACCTTCAAGCCCAACACTTACTATAACCGATAAAATCGCCTTATTTCACTCAGGTGTTGGATGAAGCGCGAGGCACGGGAAGGTGCCGAGATGCCGGAAACGTATCTATAAGCTGTCCCAGGCGCCCCCAATTCATATATAATTCACTAAATAGCCGCGACTGGTAGCGCCCGATCTGCTGTGCGCCGCAGACACAGAAATGCGGAGCGGGGAACGCGTCGCGAACATGAGGGAGTGCGGGTCCTTTCCCGCACTCGTCGAGGCAATACAGCATGGTTGCACCCCACAATCTGTTTCTGGTCCTTCTCGGCTACCTGATGCTCCTCTTCGCCCTCGCGCATTTCGCCGAGCAGAAGGAGAAGTCCGGCCGGAGCATTATCAACAACCCGTACGTCTTTTCTCTATCCCTTGCGGTCTACTGCACCTCGTGGACCTTCTACGGCAGTGTAGGGCGGGCAGCCACCTCGGGGCTCAGCTTTCTCACTATCTACCTCGGCCCCACGGTCATGGCCGCTCTCTGGGCACTCGTGCTCAAGAAGGTGGTAAGGATCGCGAAGGCGAACAGGATCACTACGATATCCGATTTCATCGGCTCACGTTACGGCAAGTCGCCCATCCTTTCCGCCCTTGTCACCATCATAGCCGTGGCGGGAATCATCCCTTATATCGGACTGCAGATCAAGGCGATCATGAGCACCTTCACGATCATCTCCGGCGACATAAAGGGAAGTGACGTGGAAGGTCTTGTGATCACCATCATACTCGGCGTGTTCGCGGTGATGTTCGGGGCGAGACGCCTCGATTCTGCCGAAAGACACGGCGGCTTGGTCTTCGCCGTGGCCTTTGAGTCCATTGTCAAACTGTTCGCCTTTATTCTTATCGGCGCGTTCGTCACGTTCGGTCTCTTCAACGGCATCGGCGACGTGTTCAGCAGGATCGAAAACACGGGTTACGCACACCTCCTCGTCATGGAGGGGGGCCAGGACTACTTCGAATGGGGCGCCCTCCTGTTTCTCTCGATGACGGCCATACTTTTTCTGCCGCGGCAGTTCCAGATGGCCGTCGTGGAAAACTACGACGAAGGACACATCGCAAAGGCGGCGTGGCTCTTCCCCCTCTACCTGCTGCTCATAAATGTCTTCGTCCTGCCCATTGCCTTTGGGGGGATCCTCCTGACCGGCTCGGAACGGGGGGCCGACTATTTTGTCCTAACCCTTCCGCTGCAGCAGGGCGCCAAGTACCTGTCCCTGGTCGCCTTCATCGGGGGCTTCTCGGCGGCCACCGCCATGGTGATCGTAGAGTCCCTTGCCCTGAGCGTCATGGTTTTGAACAGCATCGTGCTGCCGTTCCTGATCAGCTTTGAGGATGTCGAACTCCAGTCTCTCGGATCGAATCTCAAGGCAATGATTCTCAACATTAAGAGGGTGGTTGTTATTCTGATAGTCTTTCTCGGTTATCTTTTCGCCGTGTCCATCGGAGAGTTTTACAGCCTCGTGGATATCGGACTCAAGTCCTTTGAGGCCGTGTCCCTCTTCGCACCTGCATTCTTCCTGGGCCTTTACTGGAAGAGGGCCAGCAAGAAAGGCGCGGTCGCCGGACTTCTCGCGGGCTTTGCCGTATGGTTCTACACGCTCATCGTCCCGGCAATGATAAAGGCAGGACTCATCGAGCAGAGCGGCATGATCGCTCGCATGACCACCATCGAATGGCTTGACCCTGATCATCTCTTCGGGCTTACCGGACTCGGAAAGTGGGGACACTCCCTTTTTTGGAGCATGCTTGTCAACCTGGCCCTCCTGGTGGGTATTTCAGTGTGGACCCGGCAGTCGAGGGAAGAGGAGATTCAGGCCCTCATCTTCGTCGAGTCATACGAGCAGGTTAAAGAGCTCACGCATGGCGGCTCCTACACCATCAGCGACGTGGAAGATATCCTGACGGAGTACCTCGGCGAGGCCGAGGCCGACCGCGTCATCCAGGGGTTCCTCGCAACGGGAAACAGGCGGAGGGACAGGCTCTCGTCAAGGGACCTCTACGAACTGCGGAGCGAGGCCGAGAGGGTCCTGTCAGGGGCCCTCGGGACTTCGATGGCGGCGATCATCCTCAAGAACAAGCTCGTACTGACAGAGAGGGAGCGAGGAGAACTGTCTGAGTCCATCAAGCACATCACCGAGAGTCTGAGGCTGTCCCGGAAGGAACTGGCGGAAGCGAACCGGGAGCTGTCGTATCTGAAGGAGTTCAGCGAAAACATCATCGAAAGTGCCCCGGTCGGCATAGTCACCATAGACGACTCGCTGAGGGTAAAGTCGTGGAACAGACATATGGAGACCATCACTGAACTGAAGAGGCCTGAGACAATCAACCGCTCATTCCTCAGCGTGCTCCCCTGGATGCCGCGGGATCTCCCGTCGCAGAGCGAGCAGAGGGAGTTCACCTTCCAGGCCCCGGGCCGCCAGATGTTTCAGATCAGCATTAGCCCTTTCAAGGACCCTTCGGGCGGCTTCGTCGTGACTGTCGCGGACATCACCGAAAAGAAGAAGATGGAGGAACAACTCCTGCAGGCCTCGAAGCTCGCGAGCATCGGCAAACTGACCGCCGGGATATCCCACGAAATCGGCAACCCCCTGGCTTCCATCTCCTCACTCGTTCAGGAACTGAACGCCCTCGACAAGGAATCGAAGGGATACGGGGAGTTCAGGATAGAGTCCCTCTCGACAATCAACAGCCATATCGAGAGGATTGCACGGATCGTGAGGAGCCTGGGAGACTTTGCACGGGTCTCCTCAGCGGAGAAGAGGCTCGCACATGTCTCGGAGATCATCGACCATACCCTTGAGTTGATCAAATATGACAAGCGGTTCAGGAAAGTCCGTTTCACGAAGACCACCGCTGATGTCCCGCAGGTAATGGTCAACCGGGACCAGATACAGCAGGTTTTTCTGAATCTCTTCCTGAACTCCCTCGATGCGATGCCTGACGGGGGACGTCTCGACGTCGTCACCGGCAGCAGGGACGGTGTCGTCGAGGTATCGATCAGCGACTCCGGCGCGGGAATCGACGAATCGATAGTGGACAGGGTCTTTGACCCTTTCTTCACCACAAAGCCCCTGGGGAGGGGCACGGGCCTGGGGTTGAGCATATGCTATGGTATAATGAGGGAGCATGGGGGAACCATTTCCTTAATGAGCAGGAAAGGAGAGGGAACCACGTTCGTCGTCACACTCCCCGTACATTCCCGAGCCGATGGCTGAGAGGCTGCTCATAGTCGAAGACGAGAGTACACTCTGCCAGTCCCTGAAACGGGTGCTTGAGCGGGAAGGCTATGAGGTCGAAGCCCGCGAGAACGCAGAATCGGCACTCAAGTTACTGGAAGAGGAGATATACGACCTCGTCGTAACCGATATCATCCTCCCTGGAATCGACGGGATCGAGCTCCTCGGAACAATCAAAGAGCGATTCCCCGAGGTGACCGTCATCGTCATCACCGCCTATGCCTCCCTCGACACCGCGATCAAGGCTTTCAGGGTCGGAGCCTACGACTATGTCGTCAAGCCGATCATCCATGAGGAGATAAGGCAGGTCGTCAGGAATGCGCTCGCGCAAAAGGCTCTCCTGAGGCAAAATATCCACCTCAGGCAACTGATAGAGCGGCAGTGTGATTTCGGCAGGATAATCGGTGAGAGCTCAGCGGTCAGGGACACCATCGCCTACATAAAGAAGATCGCTCCCGCGAAGAGCAATGTGCTGCTTCTCGGCGAGACCGGCACCGGAAAGGAACTCGTTGCGAGGGCAATACACGCCAGCAGCAACAGGGCCCAGGAGTCGTTCATGCCGATAAACTGCAGTGCGATTCCGGACAACCTTCTCGAATCGGAGCTGTTCGGGCACACCAAGGGCTCGTTCACCGGTGCGACCGCCGCGAAGAAAGGGCTCTTCGAGGAGGCCAACAGGGGCACGGTGTTTCTCGACGAGATCGGCGACTTGAGCCTGATGCTGCAGGCCAAGTTCCTGAGGGTTCTGGAAGATCAGGAGATGAGGCCGGTCGGCGGTGTGAAGAGCGTCAAGATAGATCTCCGCTTTATCACGGCCACGAACAGGGACATTGAGCAGGAGGTCAAGAGCGGAAGATTCCGGGAAGACCTTTACTACCGCATCAACACGATTACTATCAAGTTGCCGCCCTTGAGGGAGAGGCGCGAGGACATCGAACCGCTGATCAGATATTACCTGCAGAAATACTCCGCAGAACTGGGCAAGCCGGTCAAAGACATCGAAGGCAAGGCGCTCGATATACTCTTGCGCTACAACTGGCCGGGAAACGTGAGAGAGCTCAAGAACGTGATCGAGCGGGGTATCCTGATTTCAGAAGACGGCATGATCACGGCTGATGCTCTCCCGGAGTGCCTGAGGGCACAGGGCATCGAGGAGTCTGTCCTGCCGGACGATAAGCTCTCCATAGAGGATTACTCAAAGTCCTTCGTCCAGAGACATCAGGGCAAGTATACGGAGCAGCAGCTCGCGGACATGCTCGGGATTACCAGAAAGGCACTCTGGGAAAAGAGAAAGCGCTGGGGAATAGTGAGAACCCAGGAAAAAGAGCACTAATTACTTTTCGTAACAACCTTTCTCTCTTAGTTACTTTTCGTTACCTCCCCGCATAGACCTGTTTTTCTGAAAGCCCCCATGAATGCTTGTTTTTCCTTGGACCGCGTGCGTCACCCCCCCCTGCTCGTTCTGGCACCCTATTTGCACTTTTTCAACTCTGAGGGCCATCTGCTATGCGTTCTAAGAACCACACGGTCAGCCTTCCTGGAACAGTTTCCCGCCGCCCACATGTGTATGGCGCCGATCAGACCGGGTTTCAATAGAGATCAAATCTGGAGAGAATGAAGGAGGGAAAAATGCACAAGACCAAGGAAGAGCAGTCATCGAAAGGAGGGAGTCATGAGTGACGCGGTGGACAAAGTACCAGGGAAAGCGTGGGTCGTCACCTTCGCGGGAACAGCCATCAACCTGTGTCTCGGAATCCTCTATGCCTGGAGTGTGTGGGCAAAGGCGCTGATTAACGAGAAAATGGCGGGCCAGCCGATGCCCCCGGGCATCAACGAGGGCTGGGTCTTTCTTAACAATGCACAAGCGGCCACACCCTTTTCACTGTGTGTGCTGATCTTCGCTCTTTTCATGATTCCGGGAGGCCGCATCCAGGACAAGTTGGGCCCCAAGGTGGGTGCAACGACAGGCGGCCTCTGCCTCGCTGCAGGGTGTGTCATCGCGGGACTGATGAAGAGTTACACAGGACTCATTGTCGGCTTCGGGATCCTCGGGGGCATCGGGATGGGCATAGGGTATGCTGCGCCGACACCTGCGGCGCTCAAGTGGTTCGGGCCGCATAAGCGCGGTCTCATCGCAGGTCTGGTCGTCGGCGGCTACGGCGGGGCAGCTCTGTATATCTCCCCTCTGGCACAGTACCTCATCGATCACTACGGCCTCACGGGAAGTTTCGTCATGCTCGGCATACTCTTCGCCGTGGTCGTGATTATCGCAGGGCAGATGCTGGCGTGGCCGCCCGCAGGCTACGTGCCTCCTGCACCTGCTGTGAAGCCCGGAGCCAAGAAGTCTTCCATGACGATGAAGGATTGGGGCCCCGGCGAAATGATCAAGACCTGGCAGTATTACGCACTCGTCATCATGTTCATCGGCACGACCCAGTCGGGCCTCATGATCATCGCGAATGCGGCGAAGATCCTCGCCGAAGCCGCGAAGGGTGTCGAGGTTCTCGCAGCCAACGCCTGGATCCTCGCCTCCTTCGGAGGACTTGTGAATGCAACGGGTCGTGTCGGAACGGGCATGTACTCCGACAAGATCGGGAGATCCAACGCATTCACACTGAACTGCCTCGTGTCCGCGCTCTGTCTCTTTGCCATGCCGACAATCATCGCAACCAAGAACGTCTTCCTCCTGTTCCTCGCCGTAGGTATCGCGTACTGGCAGTATGGAGGAGGTCTTGCGCTGCTGCCCGCCTTCACCGGGGATTTCTTCGGCACCAAGAACCTTGGATTCAACTACGGTCTAGTGTTTCTCGGGTGGGGCCTGGCGTTCTTCATGGCCCGGCTGGCAGGAACCATCAAAGACGTGACCGGGAGCCTCGACTATGCGTTCTACATCTCGGGAGCGATCCTGATCGTCGCCGTCATAGTAGCGAGGGTCACGAAGAGACCGTCGAAAGAGACATAGGCACACACACGTACGAACGGAGCCTGGGAGGGCGGGGGTGCCATCATCTTCCTCCTCCCGGGCTTTTTCTTCCGTCCCGGTGCAAGGCTGCTGCGAAGAGTTAAGGAACTCCGCGACCTTTGAGAAGAGCAGGCAGTGTCATCAAGGCCGGTGTCTCAGGGAAACACTGACCTCCTCGAATTTGCTTGATTAAATTACTTTTCGTAACGACCTTGTCAGATGGGTTACTTTTCGTTACACACAGGAATGTCGCGTCTTTCCGCTTGCAACCATTAGGCCTTGTTTTTGTTCAACGCAGCTCTACAGGTAACACTGTGATGCTCTGGCATTCTACTTGCTCTGTACAGTCTATCTCATAGGAAGGCGGGTATGCTTATCGAGGCTGGCGCAGCTATCGACGAGGTTGTAAGGTTCCTCAAGAGGGTACCCCCCTTTCAGTTTCTCGATGATTCTACGCTGGAGAGCGTGGCCGACGGGCTCACCGCCACGTCCTATCCCAAGGGGACTACCATACTGCGGCAGGACGGCACCGCGAGTCACCGCCTCCAGATCATCAGGAAAGGAGCGGTAAGGGTCTTCATCGGTCTAGGACAGGGCGAAGAAGTAGTGATCGACTACCGAGGCGAAGGCGACCTCATCGGGTACCTGTCGCTCTTCAGTGACAGGTCGAGGGCGAATGTCGTCGCCGAAGAGGATACTCTTTGCTACCTGATCAGCAGGGAGACGATACGGCATCTCATAGACACCGAACCAGCCTTCGGGGAATTCTTTCTCAAGTCATACCTGAACATATACATAGACAAGACGTTCAAGGAGATGCACAGCAAGAACCTGCTGAACGCGCGCGGTGAAAGTATCCTCTTCACCACCCCCGTCGGAGACCTGATCTCAAGAGAGACGGTGACCGCTCCGCACAGTACCAAGATCAGGGAGGCTGCAGAGATAATGTCCCGCGAAGGGATAAGTTGCCTGGTCATTCTCGATTCAAACGACAGACCTGCGGGGATCCTGACTGACAGTGACCTCAGGGATAAGGTAGTGGCCAAGGGGCGGGACGTCAACGAGCCTGTGAAGAACGTCATGAGCCTTCCTCTCATTCGGGTGGACGACAGGGATTACTGTTTCGAGGCGGTCCTGAAGATGGTCAAATACAACGTCCACCACCTCCTGGTGGTGAAAAGCGGCAACCTGAAGGGCGTTGTGACCAACCATGACCTCATGCTTTTGCAGGGAACGTCGCCGCTCTCCTTTACGAGGGATATCGAGAGCCAACATACCATAGATGGTCTTGCCACAGTACCGAAAAAGATTATCGGCCTCGTCGCCCTCCTGCTCAAGGAAGGCGCAAAGGCGGTGAACATTACCAGGATCATCACGGAGATTTATGACCGACTCGTGAGGAGGATCCTCGAGATAGCAGAAAAGGAGTTGGGGCCGCCTCCGGTCCCGTACTGCTGGGTAGCTCTCGGGAGTGAGGGCCGGAAGGAACAGACGTTCACGACCGACCAGGACAACGCGATTATCCTTGCAGATTCGCAAGGGCCTGAGCATGCCGAAGAGACTGCGAAATATTTCGCAGCTTTCACGAAGTTCGTGAGAGAGAGCCTGCTTACATGCGGCTTCCCGTTATGTCCTCACGACTTCATGGCGAGCAACCCCACGTGGTGTCAGCCTCTCGGGACCTGGAAAGAGTACTTCTCCAAGTGGATCACTTCACCGCTTTCTGAACAGGTGCTGAACTCGGTCATCTTCTTCGACTTCAGGCCGATCCACGGTGAGACAGGTCTTGCACTGGAGTTGCGGGACTTCGTCGCTTCCCTGGCAAAAGACCACACGGCGTTTCTCGGCCTGCTCGCGAGCCTCGCTGCCAGAAACAGGCCGCCGATCGGCTTGCTGAAGACTTTCGTGGTAGAGAAGAGCGGCGAGCACAAGGACCAGTTGGACCTCGAGACAAGCGGCATCGAGCCTCTCACAGACATGGTAAGACTCGCCGCCCTCGAGCAGGGGGTGCGGGAGACATCGACGATCGAGCGCATCGACGCATTGAGAGACCGCCTCGATGTGGTGAATGAGTATGCCAACGACCTTCTCCAGGTGTTCGACTTTGTCATGCTGTTGAGGATACAGCACCAACTCGAACAGATCAGATCGGACAGGACTCCTGACAACTTCATCAACCCGAACAGCCTGTCCAAACTGGAAAGGCAGACACTCAAAGAAGTATTTAATTTCATTGCAAAGCTACAGGATATTGTCACGGACAGGCACAAGGAATGGCCGTGGTAACGAGAAAACACCAAAGAAAGGAGGGGATTGTCAATCCAACGCGGTTGAGTGCGGAGCACTAACCATCACACAGGAGAAGGAGGTTGTACAATGGCAAAGGAAGAAAAAAACAAGAAGGAAGCCACAGAAACATCGGAAGCTGAGATTGCGGTCCACTGGGGGGAAGAGCAGTTCTTCTTTCCTTCCCCAAAGTTCATTGCCCAGGCAAACATGACCGATGAAACGGTCTACGACCGTTTCAGCCTGGATAACTTCCCGAACTGCTTCAAGGAGTATGCCGATCTGTTAACTTGGTATGAGTACTGGCATACAACCCTCGATACCAGCGATGCGCCCTGTTTCAAGTGGTTTGTGGGCGGCAAGATCAATGCAAGCTACAACTGCGTTGACAGGCATCTCGCAAAGAACAAGAACAAGACAGCGATCCATTTTGTCTCGGAAGTCGAGAGCGAGAAGATCGAGCATGTCACCTACCAGGAACTCTATGTCCGAGTCAACGAGATGGCTGCTCTCCTCCGTGACTTCTGCGGGCTTAAGGCAGGCGACCGCGTGACCCTTCACCTCCCAATGGTTGCGGAACTGCCTATCACAATGCTCGCCTGCGCGAGGCTCGGCATCATTCACTCCCAGGTCTTCGGCGGTTTCAGCGGCAAGGCCTGCGCAGACAGGATTGTTGATTCCAAGAGTCACGTGCTGATCACGATGGACGCATACTGGCGCGCCGGGTCACTGGGCGATCACAAGGAGAAGGCTGACATCGCCGTTGCAGAAGCTGCTAAAGAGGGACAGAAGGTAGACAAGGTTCTTGTGTGGCAGCGCTATCCCGGAAAGTATTCAGCAAAGACCCCGATGGTGGAAGGGCGCGACTTCTTTGTCAATGATGTGTTGAAGAAGTACTATGGTGCGAGGGTCGATCCCGTCCCGATGCCTGCCGAGGCAGTGCTCTTCCTCATGTACACGAGCGGCACGACCGGGAAACCCAAGGGCGCCCAGCACAGCACAGGCGGCTATCTTGCTTATGTTACCGGCACCTCGAAATACATCCAGGACATCCATCCGGAAGATGTCTACTGGTGCATGGCCGACATCGGCTGGATCACCGGCCACTCTTACATTGTTTACGGTCCGTTGGCGCTCTGTGCATCAAGCGTTATTTTCGAGGGCGTGCCGACTCATCCGGACCCGGGCAGGCCGTGGCGGATCGCCCAGGAACTTGATGTGAACATCTTCCATACGGCGCCGACGGCAATCCGCGCCCTGAGGAAGGTCGGCCCCGACGAGCCGAAGAAGTACAACTATCACTTCAAGCACATGACCACCGTGGGCGAGCCGATCGAGCCTGAAGTCTGGAAGTGGTACTACCACGAGGTCGGCAAGGGCGAAGCGGCTATCGTCGACACCTGGTGGCAGACGGAAAACGGCGGCTTCCTCTGCAGCACCATTCCGGCACTGAAACCGATGAAGCCCGGCAGCGCCGGCCCCGGCGTGCCCGGTATTCACCCCATCGTATACGACGAGGATGGAAACGTAGTCCCGCCAGGCTCCGGGAAAGCAGGGAACATCTGCATTCAGAACCCCTGGCCGGGCATGTTCCAGACCGTATGGGGAGACCGTGATCGTTACGTCAGGCAGTATTTCGAGAAGTACAACAAGGATCCCAAGAGCAAGAGGTGGCAGGATTGGCCCTACCTGACCGGTGACGCTGCCGTGGTGGCTGCTGACGGATACGTCCGTATCCTCGGCAGAATCGACGACGTCATCAACGTCTCGGGCCATAGGCTTGGAACCAAAGAAATCGAATCTGCGGCGCTTACCCACCCTGATGTTGCGGAAGCAGCCGTTGTTCCGGTAAAACATGAAGTCAAGGGCAAGGAGCCCGACCTGTATGTTGCCTTGAAGCCGGGCAAAGTGGCAAGCGACGACCTCGCAAAAGCAATATCAGGGTGTGTAGTCAGGGAAATCGGCGCAATTGCACGGCCCAGGAAGGTCTGGATCGTCCCTGACATGCCGAAGACCCGTTCAGGAAAGATCATGCGCCGCGTACTCGGGGCCATTTCCAACGGCACGGATGTTGGCGATGTTATGACACTGGCAAATCCTGAAATCGTCGAGGCAATCACGAAGATGGTCCAGGGAGAGGGGACCGGGCCGGTAATTCCGTAGCACCGTCATTCGGTCACCCGTAACAGTCGTATTAACCTTTACAGGGCAGGAAGGCCTACCTTCCTGCCCTCGCTGTTTGGATCGGCCTCCCGGATATCAGGGTAAAATAACCGCAGGTAAGCAGCACAGTGGTGAGCGGCCGACGTCATCACGCCTTTGACCTCGTCACTCTGGAGCAAGGGTATTTCCCATGGAATATGGTGTCAGTACCTCAAGTCTGGACGGTCTGAGGGAGCGCTATCCCGAGAAATTCGCTCCGGAGGAGAGCATATTCAGGAACATCCGCGGCGGCGACAGGATCTTTGTCGGCACCGGCTGCGGCGAACCGGCGTATCTTGTCCAGGCTTTGTTCCAGTATGTGCGCACAAACCCGACGGCATTCTTTGATGCGGAAATACTCCAGGTGGTGACCCTCGGCGTCGCGCCGTACACGGACGAGAGATTCAAGGACAATTTCCGCCACAGCTCTTTCTTCATAAGTGCAAACAACAGAAAAGCCGTCAACGAGGGCTTCGCGGACTACACCCCTCTTTTCCTATCGGCGGTCCCGAATCTCTTTTACAGGCAGATCGTCCCCATTGATGTGGCTCTCATTCAGACCTCACTGCCGGATCGACACGGCTACGTGAGCCTCGGAGTAAGCGTCGACATTACCAAGGCCGCCTCAGAGGTGGCGAAGCTGGTCATCGCCCAGGTCAATTCCCACATGCCCCGAGTCCACGGAGACGCCTTTGTTCATGTCAGGGACATCGACTACATTGTCCCTCATGACGAGCCGTTGCTTGAGTATGAGACAACAGCGCCCGACGAAGTCGTGCAGAAAATAGGCGCCTACGTTGCCCGCATCATCCAGGACGGCGACACTCTTCAGGTCGGATACGGCAGCATCCCGAATGCAATACTTTCACATCTCGACGGCAAGAAACACCTCGGCATCCATACGGAGCTGCTTACCGACGGCATTGTCGAGCTGATGAGGAAGGGTGTCATCGACAACTCAAGAAAGGAGATAGACCATGGCAAGACGATTGCCACGTTCTGCATGGCTACGCGACCGACTTACGAGTTCATCAGCGATAACCCCGGGGTTGAATTCAGACCTGTGACCTACACGAACAGCCCGCTGACGATAGCGAAGCACAGGAAGATGGTCGCCATAAACAGTGCGTTGAAGATAGACCTCACCGGACAGGCGACCGCAGAATCCATAGGCAAATTCTTTTACAGCGGGATCGGAGGCCAGGCTGACTTCATGAGGGGAACAATCCTCTCGCAGGGAGGCAAAACCATTCTCGCCATGGAGGCGACCGCAGAGAACGGGGAAATTTCAAGAATTGTTCCCTTCCTGACTGAAGGAGAGGGCGCCACCCTTACGAGAGGCGACATCCATTACGTCGTGACGGAATACGGCATCGCCTATCTACACGGCAAGAATATCAGGGAACGCGCCATGGCCCTGATTGCCATCGCCCATCCCCAATTCCGTCAACAGCTCGTGGAAGAGGCCAGGCAGTCAGGGCTGGTGTATAAGGATCAGGCCTTCATTCCCGGAGAAAGGGGCGAGTATCCCTCGTCTCTTGAGGCGCACCGGACGACGAAGTCGGGGCTGAAAATCTTGCTGAGGCCGGTCAAGATCAGCGACGAGCAACTCCTGAAAGAGTTCTTCTATTCACTCTCAAGTGATTTCATGTACCGGAGGTTCATGTCCACCAGAACAGACATGCATCATGATCGTCTGCAGAGGTTCGTCGTGATCGATTATACGAGAGAGATGGCGATACTCGCAGTGATCGAGGAGGACAGTAAGGAGGTCATCGCAGGCATGGGCCAGTACTTCGTGGACGAACACACTCACAATGCAGAGATGGCCTTCGTAGTCAGGGATGAGTACCAGAACAGGGGGATCGGAACCGAACTTGTCTCATACCTCACGTTCATCGCCCGAAAGAAAGGCCTTCTCGGTTTCACGGCTGAGGTATTGTCCGACAATGACCCCATGCTCCACCTGTTCGAAACGATGTTTCCCCGCATCGAAAAGAAGAGGAAAGAAGAGGTCTACGAACTGAAGATGTCCTTTTGAGGGATGGATCACGGCGCTGCGTCCGTTTCAGAAAGAATG
>JBLMXV010000135.1:0-9307 GCA_050257935.1 Chloroflexota bacterium | reverse complement strand
CCGAGAATCTTTGCGAGCGTCTTCTTCCTTTTCTTGAGCAGTACGTCTATCGCCTTAGTTCCTATGAGACAATGTGCAAAAGTTCCCGGCATAGTCTCCCCCAGTATGAACAACCACCTTTCCTCGCGATTTCACGGGAACATCGTGCAGATGTCACGCAATTGATCGTTGGAGACGCGATTGAAGTGTCGTGTCGCTTCAGTGCTCTGGGTAGCGTCTCCGGAAAGCTTAGCTCTTTCCGGTCGTTTCTTTTTTCCCCGTCTTCTCCTTCTGCTCCTCCTCTTTCTCGGCCCCGGGAGCAAGTAGCACGGACATCAGCCTGTCGATCAGCCTGAGCACAAATCGCTCGCTGAATCCCGCGAGAAAAGCAATGAGGAAGGGCAACTCGACCGCGACACTAGCGGTATCGAGTGGCTGCACTGATATAATGCCGACATAGTAGATGAGAAAAGCAAACCATCCAAAGATTGCGCCGAGGATCGGCTTGCAGACGTACCAGAGCGCATAACCCCTGTCGAAATCTCTCTTCTGGACATGAGTATACAGGCCATAGAGTGCGATTGTAGTCCCTCCAAGGGCCCCGAACCAGGCGGCCTGTGTGTGAACTGTGACCATGTTGGCCCATAGCGCGATATCAGGCCGTCGGTAAGTGAAATATGCAAGGGCCAAAAGTGCGACAAGGTAGCCGACCTCCAGCGCGAGTAGACGCCACGCAATGGGCTCAGCCTCTATGCTCTCTTCAGTCCGCCCAATTTTCTCCTGAAGCTCACGAAGGCTCTCCAGCGCTGCATCGGTGTCAGCCCGCGCCAGGAGCTCTTCAGCCGACGCCAGATGGGCGTGCATCTTCTTCTTGATTTGGTTAGTGTCAGGCAGCGCCTTGATTCGCTTCTTGATCCCCTCAATAAGAACATCTGCTTCGGCCCTTTCCTCGCTCTGTTTCATACGGACCTCCTCCGAATGCTTGATGAGACTTACCTTCATCCCGTTGCTCGCTGGTCATATGCGAAACGCGTCATCTGGCTGCTCCCCACCTCTCGCATGGTGGCGACGAAACACCATGCGACGGAGCGCGAAATCCCCGAACAGATGGTGTCATTCGGCGCTCAGGCTGACACTTCGCTGACCTTCGCCTCGAAGAGTCTCTCGACCCACCTTTTCCTGACCTCACATGACTCCGCACTGAGAATGGTCCCGGTACTCTCAAAAGCGTTGCCCATGCACCCGGCGCCACAGAAGTTTCTCCATCTACATTCCCTGCACTCCGCTATCCTGAGAGGCCTTTGAAAACATGTCTCCTTTATCTCCCGCACCCTCTGCCCGCGGACGATTGCCTCCAGGCTCTTCTCCTTCACATTGCCGAGCGCGAACTCGCTGCCGTAGTGAAAGCACTGACATGGATACGCCGTGCCGTCGGGTGCTATCCTGTACTGGGTTCCTATCGAGCACCGGTACGGGATGCCTGCTCTGTGTATGTCGATGGAGAAACAGTCCGCGAGAAGATCCATGCTGCCCTTGAGATCTGCCGCTTTGCGGGACACGAAATCCCAGAACCACAGCATCTCGCTTTTAGTGAGTTTCAACTCCTGCCATCGGGCCTTCGCCCTGCCTGAAGAGGTGAGGGGCGGGAACTGCACAACGGGAATGCCGCGCCCCCGTGCAAAGTCCACTACCTCAGGAACTTCATGAACGTTAGGTCTCATCGGAGTGAAGGCGATCACGACATCTTTCGCCATGCCTGCCTCGATGAGATGATCGACGCCTTTCACCGTGCGCTCGAAGCTGCCGATCCCCCTGATACGGTCGTGCGTTTGTGCCGTCGCCCCGTCGAGGCTCACCTGGACCTTTATCCCCATCTCGGACAGGGCCTTGGCAACGTCCACATCGATGAGTGTGCCGTTCGTCCCGAGCGACACGAGCAGGCCCTGAGAAAGGGCGTATTCTATGACCTGAAGACAGTCGCCCCTCAGCAAGGGCTCCCCGCCTCCGATCGCCACTGAGACCCCGCCCAGGTCGCCCGCGGACCGCAGCACTTCCTTGATTTCCTCGATAGTGAGCTCCCCTTCCGCGGGCTCACCTGCCGCGAGGTAACAGTGTACACACCGGAGGTTGCATCTGCCCGTGATCTCCAGCGCCAGTCCGCGAAACTCGTTCGCTGATAGGTCGCCGTCGGGCCTGTCCGAAAGCATCCTACTGCGCTCCATGCTGTCGATGAAAGAACTGACCACCTGCAGGCACTCTTCGTAGTCGAGCTTCCCATGAGCTTCGAGGACAGCGCGGGATATGCCCTCCACAGTGTTGGTCCCGTTGCAGAGCCTCAGTATCTCCAGCCCGTCCTGGTTCACGAACACCCATGAGGGCTTGTCCGAATCCAGGACAAAGAAGATGTTCTGGTGATCCCTGTCGGCGACTATCTCGATGTGCACGTGCGGAGACAGTCTTGGAAGCATGCCGGTATCCATGTTCACTCACAACCTCCGGAACCGTGGTCCGCTCCGCGGTCTGCCCTCTGCGCGGTAGGCCGCGGAGCCATGGCGGTGTCTGACCGTTTTCCGCACCACGGCTTCTACTGTCTCAGCACGTCCAGTGCGCGAAGCACCTCCGGGGCCGGAATGCCGATGAACCACCACGGCGGGACGATGACTCCGACCGTCCGCCTCCGCCCGATCTCCATCAGACCAGGCAGGGGTCTCGGCCTTATGGCGACCTTCCATGGGTCGGGAATCGGGTCGGCGAATACCTGGGGGCCAAACCCGCGAACTTCCAGAATGTTCCTTGCAACGCCGACCTTCTGAGCGAAAGCCGGGGTTTCGAAGACGAACGGGGTGAACACGCAACCCTCGTTTTCCTTGAAGGTGATACCGCTCTTCTCCAGCACACCGAAGACCGCGTCGCTGAAATCCTTCATGAGCTTCGGGCTGCCGACTATTCTGTCGATCAGCTGTGCCCCCGAGGTGGGAGGCGGAAGCGGATCGTCGGCCGCCGATCTCTCCCAGATCCTCATCCTTTCGAGGATCCTCAGGGTAATCGGGTCGAGTCCCCCGCACTGGGGTATGCATTTCGTGACCTTCACGTGGAGCACTTCGTCGATGGCCGCCTGCGCGGGGGCCTGCGCGGCTCCTCCCCTCCTGATAATGTCTTCCATGACCGCTTGTGCCAGCGCTTCGCGCGCCTTTACCGCCAACTCAGGAGCCTCGTCGGCGTTCATGGTGAAAACCCTCGGCTCGAAGACGTAGCTCATGCCTTTCAGCACAACTTTGTGCTTCTCGAAAACCTTTGCCACGGCATTCGAGAGGTCCTTCATCAGGGCCTCGTCCGTAGCGATCCTCTCCTTCACCTCATCGGATTTCTTCACATTCCATTTCATGTTGACCTCCGTGACGACTCACGGGGTTAGTACGGAGTCATTCCGGTGTGTCACGTCCACAAACCGATCCGCGTTCCACGTTGCCTCATTTGTCTCCCTAAGCGCTCACTGACAGACTATAGGATCCCGTGCCCCCGGACCTGTTGTAGTGCCGTATCTGGACGAGGTACTGTCCGGGCGCGAGGTCAGCTGTTATGCGAGCGTTGAGCCCCACGCCGCCGTCATCATCCTCCGCGATCAGCAAGGTCGGGCTGTCTGGGCCATACAGCTTCATCACGACATCGGTTTGACCGCCCGTCTCGATAACGTGTCTACCGGATCCTTCTGCCTTGAAGGAAAAGAGATCCTCCTCGCCGGGCACGCCTATCTCCGCAGATACGGCCGGTGCATTCACGCCCACCTCCACCGGCTTTGCCGTGTCCCTCGGATAGCCTTCCTTGTTGGAGATGAACTCTTTGTCTTTTTGGGACATGACGTCGTTGGCCTTGGTTCCCTGACCGCTCTTCGTCCATGTCCCCGGGAAGAAGTACAGCATGATCGAGTCGGGGTCGAACTCCGTGCCACTGAGGTACTGGTTCTTGCTGTACTTTTCGAGGACATTCTGCCGGATCTGGTCTGGGGTCCAGTTGTTGGGCGGCCCGCTCAGGTCCCTGATCACCACCTCCTCATTCCATTCGATGCCGCCCTCCGGGTTCTGGTGCTCGTGCCCGAGACCGATCGCGTGACCGAACTCATGGCAGGCTGTCCCCCCGTCCAGGAACCCCAAGTTCATCGTTGGCTCTCCTTGCGATATGTAACTACAGTCGGTACCCACGTACGACCAGGCCCCGAGGCTGGGGTTGAAGGTTATACGGATCTCTGCGTCGAGTGCATCACTGAAGTCAAACATCAGATTAGCATGATCCGTCCACCAATTGGCCTGCTCCTTCACCTTGGCAATCTGGTTCTGAGTGCCGCTCAGGAACCGGACGCGCAACGTGGACCCGTTGGGCCACCTCTTCCTGCGGTCAGGCATGACCGCCCTGAGTCCTCCACCGATACTCATCATGCGCATGGGCCTGTGCATGTCTTGCGGCAGGATCCTGTCGTGGCAGATCTTCAGTCTCTTCGGCATTGCGTACCTCCTTTCGCTCCGGGTTTGTTCGTAACCCTTTCCGGTCAAGAGTGCGATTCCTATGACGCGGCTCTTACCCCGACTTCGGGGCCCGTTCCCCTCCCGCGCCCGTGGTCCGTATCTTCCGGATTCGGGATTCGGGGATGTCGAGATCCCCCTCGCTCTCACCGCCCGCCTGCAGTTCGGCATCCCTTTCGGTAACCGTTCGGGCGCCTTTGAGGCGTTCGCCCGGCCCGACGTCGCCCAACCCCTCGTCGTACAAGGCGAACCACGGCAGCCCATAATCGGCGTAGGTCTTCGCGTCCACGGGCGACGGCGGCGGCTCCTCACCAGTGATCCGGCGAAACTCAGCGCTGTTGACGAGTCTTACGATAACCGTACCGTAGTTGCCCCGGTCCCAGGTGGCGACGCCATGCGGGTCGGGATAGACCTTCTGCCTCATCTCGCCGCCCGCGCCAAGGCCCATCGTTTCCTGAGTTGCAGGCCGGGGCGTGGCAAACAAGACAGGTCCTGCCTCCTTCCTCGGCGGTGGCTCATCGGGAAACCGCCCGGGTCTTGGCTCAAACACTGCAATCTGGATCCCCCCAATACGTTCCTCGCCTATGAGGGAAGCCTCAACAGTATATCCGAGCCCTAGTGGCATCGCCACAAACTGACGCACTGTGTCATGACCAGTCTTGAACCCGTCGAGCCACGGCTGCAAGGGGCACACGATGTAGTCCTGCGGATTGTCTCGGAGTTCGAGGTCGAACGACTCACCGGATATAGCATTGATGCCGCCCGCCCCGATCTTCACCGCATTAGGCTTCCAACGCGCACCGCGAAAGCCGATCCAGAGCGCCTCACGCTGATACATAGGTATGAAGGCACCGTCGTCACGGAGCCATTCCGCAGGCACGGAACGCTCGTAATCCTGCATGCGCATTATTGGAAACACGCCGAGGCCCGGCGGAAGGGGATAGGTGCGTCCGTCGTCGGGGATGCGAAGCGTGCGGTGAAAGGCGACGGCAAAGCGGCTGCCGATGCTTATTGAGTCCCTGTTGATCTGAATCTCCAGCATCTTCGCCTCCGGCAGGCGGCTAGGTGGTCGCGCGCGTCGTCGTTATCCTCCTGTTATTCTGATTGAATTATCGATGGGCATGGGGTGCTTGTCAACAGAAATAATCATGCATATATTGCTTTTTTCATGCATATATTGCCAGGCCATGGGCGCGCCGTGAGCCCGTAGAAAGGGCAGTCCTCACGGCGCGGACTTGTCCCGGTGCAGACGCAGGAGACAGCTCACAGGTTCTTCAGTCCTGTATCGTGCTGTATTCTGGGATTTCCGGGTCCCGGTGTGATATGCTCCTTATGCACCGCTGGGACTCGCGACTCGGTGTCATGACCATGGCTTGCAGGCGGAGGGGCTCGCCGAAGCCGCGTCTTTGATCGCGCCCTCGGCACTACGCACTGCCGCAGATCGTTTGACAGTATGGCCATTTTCTGCTACAGTTCGAATGAAGAGCATGGCAGTCCCGCAAACGTCTGACATCAACGACAAAGGAGGTGTCCCATGCCGAACGGAGAGATTGAATTCGGACCTATCAGGGGCAGCATCATTGCCCAGAGGATTGGCCCCATCTTCGATCCTGCTTTTCTCAAGCTCATCCCGAAGGACAAGATCAAGGACATAGTCGTCATTCAGATGGAAGCCCAGATGAAAGCAATGCGCGAAGAGCTGAAGGCTGCGGAAGAGATCACGAAGATGGTCAAGGAGATACAAATCCGGTAAGGCCTGCTGAACGGGCGGAGAGGAGGCGACGGGGTGCCCGGGAATGATAAGGTGGACGCCCTGTTTGTGGGCTACGAGAACCAGGAGAACCTTGGGCTCCGCTACATCATATCGTATTTGGAGGCCCACGGTCACCGGTGTGATCTCATTCCTTACAGCCCTGGCGACCCCACGGCGGTTGCGCACGCGATAGCACGAGGCGAGCCGGATCTCGTCGGATTCTCGATCATCTTCCAGTACTCGCTCCATGAATTCGGTCTCCTGATGGAGCAGCTGCGTGGCCTGGGTATCAACGCGCATTTCACCGCCGGCGGGCACTACCCCAGTTTGTGCCCTGAAAAGACCATGGCGGAACTGCCTGCTCTTGACTCCCTGGTTCGTTTTGAAGGTGAACTTACAACACTCGACCTTCTTCGGACGGTGAAGTACCCAGATCACTGGCTTTCCATCCCCGGCCTTGTCTTTCGCAGACATGGCGGCGTTGTCTTGAATCCCCCACGGCCACTGGTGGACAATCTTGACATCCTGCCCTGGCCAAAGCGGAGCGACGTCATGCAGACCTGCAGGGGAATCCCCACAGCCCCCATCCTCGCGAGTCGGGGATGTCTCTTCAATTGCTCCTTCTGCAGCATTCGCCAGTTCTATGGCAGCGCGCCTGGCGCGCTTCGGCGCTCGCGCTCAGCACGTGATGTTGTAGCCGAGATGAAAGATCTTTACGAACGCAGGAATGTCCGCCTCTTCCTCTTCCAAGACGACGACTTCGCAGCGAAGTCTACCGCTCAGCGCGCCTGGGTCCAGCAGTTTCTGGACGCTCTGCGGGCATCGGGACTCAGTTCCGTTATAAGATGGAAAATCTCGTGCAGGGTGGACGACGTTGAGGCTGAGATCATGGCTCAGTGTCGTGATCACGGACTCATGGCTGTTTATCTCGGAGTTGAATCCGGCAACAGCAGGGGGCTGCAAACACTCAACAAACATGTGACGGTCGAACAGAACATTGCAGCCATGAGGATTCTGAAAGATTTAGATCTTACATTTGACATCGGGTTCATGCTCTTCGATCCGGATAGCACGATCGACAGCGTCAGGGAGAACATCAGATTCCTCAGAGAGGTGGCGCGCATGGGAGGGCCGCCACTGTCTTTTGTCAAGATGCTTCCGCTCGCCGGCACAGCGGTTCAGGCCCGTCTCGCCGCAGAGGGACGGCTCACGGGAGACGCAGTCCGTCCCGACTACGACCTGCTGGATCCCCGCCTGGACTACTACTGCCTGTTCGTGACCCTCAATTTCAGCCATCGCAACTCTGATCCTCAAGGCCTGGTCGAAAGGCTCCGTCTGTCCTATTTCGACTGCCTCGTCGCAAAGCTCTTCCGGCCCACTCCCGACATTGAGAATTATGAGACCTCGCTGCGCGCACTGATCGACAGGACCAACGACTCCGCCCTTGAGACGCTCGACAAGGCGCTCACGCTGGTCGAGACATGCCCCGATAGCAGGAGCGTTGCCCTTCGCTGGCCACGCTTGAATGCCATTGCCATGGAGGAACGGCGCTGTGTAGCCGAGATCGCTTCTGACCTGGACCAGGTACTGGAAGCGCACAGTCCGGCTCTCTGCCAGACATTCAGGGAGCAAGATCTGAGGCGCGAGGTCGCTCATGTAGAGTGAGCGGCGTCCGCTCCCGCTTCGATCCGCAAGTCGCAGACGGAGTGGGCGCCGGCACAAGGGACATTGGAGGTCAAATATGAAACTGCTCTATTGCATTAAGCTCAAGGATCGCAAGATCTGTATCAGGGTCCCTCCTGCATATGACGCCTGGTGGTGGATCAGGAAGTTCAAACCCTCACCCGACCCATGGACCGTTGCCGATCCTCATCCAGACCCCTGGGTCATTGACAAGTTTCTCGACGAAAAGACAGTGAGGGACCTCTCCGTCCTCGCCGCAATGGTGAGCCTGGCGGACGAGCTCAGCCCCGCGCTGAAGGGGACGATTCAGAACACGATCAAGAACAATGCAAGGGATCTCCGCTTACCCGGTGAGGCGACCGTCGAGATCGTTGAGACGCCCGCGCGAGAGGCGACGAAAGCCGGACGAAGATCCAACAGGCAAACCGCCAGATAACAGAAAAGTAACGTCTCCAAGCGGGCATCCTCAGGTTCCCTGTTTTCCCCGGGACGGAGTCGTTGGGGACCATTGCGTAAGTCCACGACGGGCTTCGGCACGGTACTCAATGCCGTAGCAGACCCCGGACACAAGTAGACCCGGGTTTAGTCAGGCAAGGGATGGCGTTCAACCGTCCCTCCCCAAGGGCCTTCTTGTCCTGGTAGTTCTTTACCGGGAGATGATGCTTGCCCTTCAGGACCTTCTCTATTTCATCTGCCTCTTCCCTGGTCTCGGGGAGTCTCTCAAAGTGAAGTGTTCACGCATCCCGCGACACTCCTCCTCTTACTTTCGATGCCTTCACGCCCAAAGCCTCTGCCTGCATCTCTCTCTCTTTTGACCCCATGTCATAGTCAGGGTCGGCCATCAGCACCGCGGTCCCCTGGGCAACTGACGTATCCTGAAACCGCACGATGTCCCTGCCTGCCCCCACGTAGCTGATGAGATACTCGTCAATGAGCGATTTCCCTTCAGGGGTGACGAGGACCTCGAAGGGAAGGGAAGGAGGTTCAGGTTGCCGTCAGGGCTCAGGAAGAGCTGCTTCACTCCTTTGAGCGATGCCACCAGGGGCTTCAGCACAAGGGCATAGAGCTCACGTGCCGCTTCCTCCTGGCGGCTTACGATCGTGCGCAGTTTCGGGGTATCCACCTCGCCGACCTTGTCCACATACTGGCCGAAGTCCTCGATCGCCCGGAGATAGGCAGTCACTTGCTTGTCGAGTTTCTCCGCCTCTCCTAAGTCAATGAGTTTCACATCCAGGGTAGAACCGGATAACAACACGAATGCATAGTAGCGGGGGGTACTAAACTTCTTCGCCGTGAAGTCGTACGGGCTTATTCTCGCAAAATCGATATAGGCGGAATGTTCTTTCGGCAAGCATATCGAAGCTCCTGCCGAAAG
>JBLMXV010000134.1:0-11271 GCA_050257935.1 Chloroflexota bacterium | reverse complement strand
ACGACCCCGCAAGTTCGTGAAGTATCTTGATTACACGCATGCCTCCCTGGCTGTGTCCGATGAGGATGGGCATCATGCCCTCCTTTTCGTAGTGCCACGCGATCATTCCGGCGAGTCTTTCTGCAGACTGATAGCTGCTGTAAGTGAGGGATCCGCTTCGAGGATCACGCACGCTCTGCTCAGGATAGCCCATCCCGATGAGAAACCTCGAAAGGGAGTCCATGCTCACGATGGGGATGCTGCCGTCAAGGACAAGAATGCGGGGAGCCGGCGCGTGGGAGAGGACATCCCGGACGTCCCTCGCCGAGAGGGAGTCGTAGTTGAGGGCGAGGATTCTCTCTTTCAGGTCTGCGGGCAGATTGAGCACTGCTCCGGAGGGCGTCTGCGCGGTCTGCACGCCTGGACGGTGCACCCGGACATGGTCCGGTGATGCACACGATGCGATGACCGCCAGGCACAGCGTCAGGAGTACCCCGGATACCTTTCTCACTACCTCAGAAACTCTTTCTTCTTATAGGTCTTCCACCGGTTGTGCATCCAGAGATACTGCTCGGGGTACCTCCGGATGATCACTTCCATAGCCCTGTTCATCTCTTCCGTCAGGCGTCTGATCTCATCCCTCTCGCTCGTGTACTCGCCCGGGAAGATAGGGTCGGAGACGACACCTTCAAACCTCGCCACGTCGCGACTGCGGCAGCAAGCCACCACGACGATGGGCCTCTTGTAAGTCACCGCGAGGATCGCAGGGACCGGCGTGGTAAAAGCCTCCCTCCCGAAGAAATCAACCACGATCCCGTGCATGGTGCTCTGGTCCGGGAGCATGCCCACTGACTTGCCCTGTTGGAGCGTCTTCTGGAGGGCAAAGAGGGCGTTGCGCTTAGGTATGATCATCTGACCGCTGTCGGTGCGCTTCTCGTAGAGAAGCTTCTCCAGGTAAGGATTGTCGAGGGGACGGACCACTACTACGAGGGGAATGCCCACGGCACCGCTCACGTGGGGAAGCAGCTCCCAGTTGCCTATGTGAGGCGTCACAAAGATGCAGCCCTTCGATTCGTCGTGTATCCTCCTTGCCTTCCGGAACAGGATCTGGACGCCCCCCGAGCTTTTCTCGATCGTCTCGGCTGCACGATCGGAACTGAAGAGACCACGGAATCTGACGATCTCGAAATAGGTGAGAAAGAAAGAGGCGAAACTCTCCCGTGCAAGGGCCTGGAGTTCCGCTTCATCCTTCGTGCCGAAGGCGGCCCTCAGGTTTGAGAGGGCTATGGTCCTTCTCTTACTGACAAGACGGAAGAAGAGCAGCCCGAGAGCGCGGCTCACGGCATGGACAAAGCCCTGCGGCACCGCGCGGGGCAGTAAGAGCAACAGGGAGACCGCAGCATACTCGATGAGCTGCATGATCCTGCCTTTTTTTTTCTTCTTTTTCTTGGGACGTGCGCGTGCAGGAGAGTCTTTCATCGCGACAGTTCAAAAATTATGACACGTGAACCACGACAGACGATGACTGTCCCCCGATTCCGTAGCTTATGGAGAGAAAGCTGCGCTCACTGGTCGATTGATGATGTGATGTAATTCTGAAGTCGCTGAACTCACGCTCGCTCTCGGTGAAGTTCAGGGTGGCGGGGACAATGTGTTCGTGCAGTGCCTTCACACTGAATATGACCTCCGCGATGTCGCTCGCCGCTCCGAGATGCCCGGTATACGGTTTTAGCCCGCAGACGGGTACGTCGCGCATCTTGCCTCCGAGGACTTCTCTCAAAGAGCGCAGTTCCGATCGGTCCCCCTTCAGGGAGCCGCTCCCGTGGGGACAGACAAATGCCAGGTCCGAGAGTCCGCATTCAGCCTCCTCAACGGCTTCACGCATGCACCGCGCACTCACTTGCCGCGGCACCACCAGGGCACGCCCGTCGGGAGGCTCTATGCTGTTGCCAAAGCCGCCGACCCTCGCGAGGACGCGGGCCTTTCTCTTTTCCGCGACGTCGGAGGCCTCCATCAGGATCGCCGCTGCTCCCTCGCCGGGTATGAAGCCGTCACGCCCCTTGTCAAAGGGGCGGTATGAAGCTGCCCCGAGCCGGCACCGGGAGATCACTCCCAGCCCCTGCATCTCGTAGAGGGGAATTTCGGTGATCCAGTTCCCGCACCCGACGGCGAGCGCCACATCTGCGCTTCCCCGGGCAATGCTGCGGTGTGCCAGTTCCAGGGCGTTGCCTCCGCAAGGGGAGTGGCTCGCGAGGGTCGTGTTGGGCCCCATGAATTCAAGATACGCCGAGAGGAAACTGAAGAGGTTGTTGAGTATCGATTCCAGGAGAAAGAACGGGTTCACCTTGTCGAGGGTCGCCCGGTTCAGCTTCTCCGAATCCATCGTCTGCCACTTTCCCCCAGTCGCGTCTTTCACGGCCGGGTACATGAATTCATATCCCACCATGGTCGTATCGCCCGACGCCACGTAGAGCGCCCTCCTGCCCGGCTCCGTGCCTGAGAGGTCGATCCCTGAATGAATGAGGGCCTCCCGGGACGCCGCAAAACCGAGAAGAGAACCTCGGTTGAGAAACTTCATCTGCCCCAGAAGCTTATGGGATATGTCACCGGGGAGATCGAACTGAGGGACCTTTCCCATGTACTGGAGGAACGGCGGCAGGTCGTCCTTGGGATAATGGCCGATGCCCGTCCTGAGCGCCTTCACACCTGCCCAGTTCTCCTCCACTCCCAGCCCGAGCGGTGTGACGAGCCCTGCTCCGGTGATGACGACTCCCCGTGCGTCCGAGGCCATTTATTGCCCCCTCGTGAGAACTGTGAAGTACCTCTTCTGTGCATCGAGGTCCTCGATCTCCCCGAGGGGGATCATCTCACCCCCGAAGGAGGCAACGATCTTCTTTTTCCCGCCTACCGTTCCGGTGCCGTTGTACACCTTATCACCTGCACCGGGACCAGGCGAGACCCGCACCTCGAGTTCGACCTGATCGCCTGGGAGGGCAAACCCGTAGAACTTGCACTGGTGCACCTTGGAGATGAGGAACCATTCTCTGAAATCCGATGATGCCGCCTCAAGCCAGCCCGTGAGCTGCGCCATCGCTTCGATCAGGAGCACTCCCGGCATGATCGGGTTGCCGGGGAAGTGAAACTCGAGAAAGTCCTCGCTCATGGCCACGTTCTTGACGCCCCTTATGTATTCGTCCTTCTTCCACTCCGTGATACGGTCGATGAGAAGATACCGCATGTCTGTGAACGCCTCCCCTTTAGTCTGCGACGAGGATGACCGCCGCTACCGCGTACTCTCCGGCATGGGTGATCGAAACGCTGCACTGAGTGATCTTCTTTTTCCGCGACAGGCGGGCGGCCCATCCGTCCACGACGATTTCCGGCCTGCCTGCGGGATTCGGGACGACCTCAATCTCCCGGAATATACGGTCGATCCCTGCTCCGGGGAAGCCGGTGCCCAATGCCTTCAGGTAGGACTCCTTCGCAGCGAAGCGGCCGGCGAGATGGAGGTCCCGGTCTTTCCTGGACTCACAATACACCTTTTCTCTGTCGGTGAACATGTCGCGGACAAAACCCGGGTGCCGCCGGGCTATGTCCCTGAGTTTGGCCACTGCTACAATATCGATCCCCTGGTGGATCTTCATCACGCGGCGCTCATGCCTCCGTCAACGGCTATCGCCTGTCCCGTAATATAGCCTGAAAGGGGCGATGCGAGGAACAGGACAAGGTAGGCGACCTCTCTCGGCTCGCCGAATTTGCCGCACGGGATGCTCCTCAGGATCTCTTCTCCCGCCCGCTTTCTCACCCGGCTGCTCATCTCGGTCAGGATCATGCCCGGCAGCACCGCGTTCACCTGTATTCCCTTGCCTGACAGTTCCACTGCGCAGGCCCTGGTAAAGGAAAGGAGCCCTCCCTTTGCCGCCGCGTAGTTCGTCTGGCCCCTTCCGCCGCGTATCGCGCCGACGGACGAGATGTTGATGATCTTGCCCGAGTGGCGTGAGAGCATCATCTCAGCTGCATGTCGCGTGCACAGAAAAGCACCCCTGAGATTCAGGTCGAGGACCTTGTCCCAGTCAGAGGTCTCCATGGCCAGCAGGAGGTTGTCCTTGATGATGCCCGCATTATTCACCAGGATGTCGAGCCTCCCGTAATGTTTCTGCACATGGGCAAAGAGAGACGTCACCTCCTCGGGATTTGCGATATCGGCACCGAAGGGCTCCGCCCTTCCGCCCAGGCCGGCGATCTCTTCCATGAGCGCCTCTGCGCGGTCCTTCGACCTGCGGTAGTTAATGACGACCTGAGCACCTGCGCCTGCCAGGAGCAGGCAGATCTCCCGACCTATCCCGCGCGACCCTCCGGTGACGAGCGCGACATTTCCCGTAAGATCTATCTGCATCGGCCCTCCGCGTATTTCCTCACGATGATCGACGAGTTTTGCCCGCCGAACCCGAAGGAGTTGGAGAGAGCCGCCCGCACCGCCATCGACTTCTTCAGGTTCGGCACGTAATCGAGATCGCACTTCGGGTCCGGATGGGTCAGATTGACCGTGGGATGCACCTGATCCTCCCTCACACTGAGCGTCGAGAAAATGAACTCCGGAGCACCCGACGCGGCGAGCAGGTGACCGGTGAGCGACTTGCTCGAGCTGACCGCGATGCTGCGGGCGTGACCCCCGAAGACGTTCTTGATCGCGATTGTCTCGGCGATATCGTTCAGCTTTGTGCCCGTACCGTGGGCATTGATATAGTCTATCTCATCAGGCGCGAGCCCCGCATCCATGAGGGCCATCTGCATGGACTGAGCGGCACCCCTGCCCTGAGGATGGGGAGCTGTCACCTGATGGGCGTCGAGCGAGCTTCCGTACCCGGCCACCTCAGCGTAGATCTGCGCACCCCGCTTCACCGCGTGTGTTTCTTCTTCGATGACAACAGCCCCCGCCCCCTCACCCATCACAAGACCCGACCTTTTCCTGTCGAAGGGCCTGCACGCTGCCTCGGGATGCTCGGAGGATGTGGATGCCGCGCCGAGCAACACAAAGAACACGAGTCCCACCGGGTTGATCATCGAATCTGCTCCTCCGGCGACGATGAGATCTGCGCGCCCTGAACGTACGGCCCGGAATGCCGCCCCGATGGCCTGTGTCGCTGAAGCGCACGCCGTAGTCACCGTAGCGTTCAAACCGAGCAAGCCGAACCTCTTCCCGATAAGCGCAGAAGTGCGGTGTGAATTATTCCGTATAACCGACTCCCCGTGCACGAGGCGGCACTCCCTGCCGAACCTCTGCAGGTCGAAGTCCCCGCCCGCACTGATCCACCCGGAAATGTCCTCCAGCCGGTTAATACCAAGTCCGGAGGCAAAGACAACACCGTAGCGGTCTCGTGCACCGTGGACGCCCCCGAGTGATGCATCTTCGAGGGCCCGCCTGGCCGACCACAGCCCGAAGAGGGTCTTCCTCTCCCCCTCCTCTGCGGCCTCCTCAGGGAATTCGCTTTGTACTCTCTCCCAGTCCTGTGCCGCCACCTGTCCGACTGCCTGCACGGGAGACATCTCGGCATGGGGGCCGATGAGCCTCACCGTCCCCGAAACCCCGGCGAGAGCCTTTCCCCAGTTGACATTAACCTCGAGGCCCAGTGAGGTGGCCATACCGAGCCCCGTCACCACAACCTTTCTCCTTTTCCATGTCATGACGACATCTTCAGCCCGCTGTAATACTCGAATCGCCTCGCAAGCTCCTCCGGATTCACCTTATGGAAGTGGCTGTAGATGATCCGGTCAAGCGTGGCGACGATATTCCCGTTGACGGAGATCCACGCCTTTCCGAGGGAATCCCTTGCGGATGTCGACAGAATCTCCCCATACACCTCTGCCCTTAAGCCGGGCCTCGCCCGGGACGTCACCGTGACGTTCTCTATGAGAGACATGACAGCCGAGAGCTTGAAATCGTGAGAGTAGACGACAAGCCAGCCGAGCAGTTGCGCCATCGCCTCGATCATGATGGCCCCGGGAATGAGGGCCGTTTTCCCGTAATGTCCCCTGAGGAACTCTTCTGAGAGAGCAAAGGTCTTCACGCCTGCTATCGATCTTCCCCTCTCGATGTGAGTGACGGAGTCATAGTAGAGAAATCTCACGCCTCAGTCCCGAACGGCCTCCACGATGAACGACGCGGCCTGCCCTTCATGGCTATGAGAGTTGACCAGGATCCTCCTCAGTGAAGCGGCGGTCGCGTTTCTCTCCATACGGAAACGCACCGCGCTCTCAGGCGATGGTGCGCATCTGTTTCCCGGCACTGTTCCTGTCTCGATCATTCTAACGGCAAGGACGAGATCTGCGAGCGCAGCCCCTGCGAGGAGGTGTCCCAGGGCTGCCTTCGGAGCAAATACCCTGACTGCATCGGCGCTGGCTCCAAAGACAAGATCTATCGCCTCGGACTCATTCCGGTCCCCTGTCACGGTCCCCTCGCCGTGAGCGACGATGAGGTCCACAGAATCGGGTGCCGCATTTGCTGCCTCCAGGGCACCATCCATGGCCCGGGCAATAGCTCTTGCCGTCGGTCCCGTCCATTCCCCCTCTCTCTCAAATGAAAACCCGAACCCTGTGAGTGACCCGAGGATCTTCGCTCCCCGCTCCCGCGCCGAGGCCTCGCGCTCCATGACGACGACCCCGCAGCCTTCGCCAAGCACTGTGCCGTCCCTCTCAGCGACGAAGGGCCTGCAGGCGCCCTCCGTCTCCGATGTGCTCAGGATCCCTGAGAGATGAGCACGCGCCAGGCTGCAAGGCGTGATCTTCTCACTGACGCCTCCTGCGAGGACGACCGTGGACCTCCCTTCGATTACACTCTGCATTCCTTCGGCGAGAGCGAGCACAGCGGAATCCCCGTGGGGCGAGAACACCGAGTTGTCGCCCTGCACGTTGAGCCGGGTCGCCACCTGGCAGAAGCTGATATTGTTGAGCATTGAGAGAGGCCACAGCGGGTAAATTTCCTTGTAGCCTGTCGAATAAAACGCATCGTAGTCGAGGCGTCCCTGGGCATCCAGCGACTTCAGCACAGCGGGAAGGAGATCTTCCACCGCATAGTCGACCATGCCCATGCCCGCAAAGAAACCGATCTTCTCCCGAGGAATATCCGCCCTGTCCAGGAGGGCTTGCGAATAGGCATCGTCGGCGCACTTCATCAGCATATACGAATGAGTATCCATGATCCGCGCGTCCCTCGGAGCGATGCCGAGTTCCTGGGGGGTGAGGCCCCGAACCTGAGCCGCAACACGACAGGAGAAGCCGCTCGCATCAAAGCCCCGAACGGCACCGATGCCGCACCTGCCTGCGCAGAGGGCATCCCAGATCTCTGAGACGGTATTTCCGAGTGAGCAGGCGATGCCGGCTCCCGTGATAACCACCCGATCGCCGCTCATACACGCACCGAATCCACCTTCACCCGCTCACTTCACAACTCAAGCCGGCAGCCTCGCTTCCTGAACCCGAGCGAGCGGCGCGGAACCGGCCCCCCGCGGACCTGCTACCCTTCGAAAGCGCCGACGCAAAGGCATGCGTTCTGTCCCCCGAATCCGAAGGAATTGGAGATCGCTCTGCTGTGGGGCACATATCGTGCCTCATTGGGGACGTAGTCGAGGTCACACTTGGGATCGGGGAACTCATAGTTGATCGTGGGCAGCATCACAGATCGACGGATCCCCTCCAGGGTCAGGATCGTCTCGATTGCCCCCGCCGCGGCGATCGCATGCCCGAGCATCGATTTGTTGGAGCTCACCGGCGTCTTACGCGCCTGTGCCCCGAAGACCTCCTTGATCGCCGACGTTTCCGTGAGGTCGTTCTGTGCCGTCGACGTGCCGTGGGCGTTGATATAGTCGATATCTCCGGGGCCAAGAGACGCATCATCGAGGGCACCCCTCATGGCGAGCACCGCTCCAAGGCCCTTCGGATGTGTATCGGTGATGCGGTATGCGTCTGCTGAGGACCCGTATCCGAGGACCTCTCCGAGAATCGGAACGCCCCTTGCGCGGGCATGCTCAAGTTCCTCCAGGATGACCGCTGCCGCACCCTCGGACATGACGAAGCCGCTCCTCTTGCGGTCGAAAGGCCTCGATGCCTTCTGAGGGGAGCTGTACTTCTCCGCGAGGGCCTTTATCAGCACGAAGCCTACGAAACCTGCGAAGTTCAGTGTCGATTCGGAGCCCCCCGCGACCATCACGTCCGCCTTGTTGTCGCGGATAATGCGGGTCGCCTCACCGATAGCCTGGGAGCCCGCGGCGCATGCCGACGCAATGGTGAGGTTCGGCCCCTGGCACCGAAAGAGGAGGGAGATAATGGATGTCGCCACGTCCGGCTTTCTCCTGAGGAAGTTCAGGGCCGAGTAGCCCCCCGCATCCAGAAGCCTCTTCATATCCCACGTGCCTGATCCGTCGCAGAACCTGTGGAGGAACATGATGTCTTCAATGTCGGGGTTGTCGCCGTGAAAGCCAAAGGAAACCCCTATCCTCGTCCGGTCCGGGATCTCTTCGAGCCGCGCATGCCGGGTAGCTTCCGAAACGGCCTGGTTCATCAGCCTCAGGCCCCGCGATGAGAACTTGTAGAACCGGCCTGCAGCGACGTCACCGTCACGTTTCAGCCGGCTCTCATCGATCTCCCCGCCGATCCGGCAGGGGAGTTCTCTGGTGTCAAAGGAGGTCAGGTAGTCGATACCGGATTTGCCCTGCAAGGCCTTGGCAAAGGTCTCATCGGTATCCCCTCCGAGACAGGTGATCATTCCGTATCCGGTGACGACCACTCTCCGCCTGGTTCCGCTCGTGCTCATTCTCCCAGCCGGTCAGAATATTTTCTTTTCGTCCTGGACCTTGGTGAGCCAGGCCTTGATGAGGTCATCGCCGTTCGTGAAAGCAGCAGCCTCACCACAGGACCCGCAGACGATGCGGGTACTGCCGTCCGTCTTCCACGCCGCTGCTCCGCAGGACGCGCATTTCTCCGGGAGACTGTCGAGTATGTCCATGACTCCCTTCGCGATCGACTGCACCGTGATCAGCGATGGCACTGCGTCCATGTCCATGCCGGCGTGAAGATCCGCCGGGAGATTTTCCCCCAGCCTGATCTTGAGAAGGTCGACAGCTTTTTCGGTAAGCTGGCTGTTCTCGTCGATTGCGGAGCCCTCGCCGAACATCTCCTCCACATGCTCGAGCACAAAGTGGCGAGCCATCTTGATGCCGAAAGCCTGCTCAAGACGGTAGTTAATGTCCAGAAAATCAAGTGATTCAGCCCCCAGATCACCGATGAGCGAACTTTCCGGAGCGATTGACGCCTTGTCTATGTTAAGCGTTTCCGCGGTGGCCTTCTTCACCTCCTCGAGCACCGTCTCTTCACTGATCAAGTCCTGCTTCATGGCGCCTCCTTACGAGCGATATATCGTGATGTATCTAGTGTCTGCCCATAAAATCAATACTTGTCACCCTGCGGACTGACCGGGGGATCCAGTACTCCTGAAAAGGCTGGATTCCCGATAGCGGCCCCCGCCTACGACCGCGGGGGCAGGCTCTGCGGGAAGCGGGAATGACAAACAGACTGGACTTCTCGCGTCTATACACAGACACCCTTTAGTCTTCCTGTTGTCTGTGGGGCTGAGACTTTAGAGCCGTGGGACAGGGCCTGTGGAGACGGTTGCTCAGTCCTCTGTCAACAACGATCGTGTGGCCCCTGATCGCCCTGCCTGCCGGGCTGCAAAGGAAGAGCGCCACGTCTGCGATCTCCCCGGGATCGACAATGAGGGACTCGGGGATGAAATCAAGCTCTTCCCAATACTGCCTCAGGACCTTGAAGGAGTCCGTCCTCACGATCCCCCCGCACACGGCGTTTACCGATATGTTCCTGTCCCGGAGGCCTTCGTCAAGGTCCCTCACCACCGCCTCCATCGCCGCCTTCATGCTGCCCAGCGGGTAGGCCGGATTGTAAAATCGGCTCCCGAGGCTCGATATGAAGACGATCTTGCCCGCCGACTGCTCGAGCAGGGGAATCGCCTCCTGGACGCAGTAAATATTGCCGAGATAGTTTGTGTCGATGAGTTGCCGCAGTTCCCTTTCCAGAAGTCTTTCAAGTGGCTTGAACGGCGCTCTCGCGGCATTGAGAATGAGGAAGTCGAGACGGCCACACTTCTCGCGCACATCCCGGAACATCTGCTTCACCGAATCGCGGCTCGAAATATCCGCTTGCACGAGAAGGGCAGCGCGTCCCATCTCCCTGATCGAGCCGCAGAGGGACTCGGCCTGCT
Organism: Chloroflexota bacterium; assembly: GCA_050257935.1. Classification (GTDB taxonomy): domain Bacteria; phylum Nitrospirota; class Thermodesulfovibrionia; order Thermodesulfovibrionales; family Dissulfurispiraceae; genus JBLMXV01. Next base: position 1,022 of record JBLMXV010000134.1, on the reverse strand, counting down.
CCTGGGACTTTCCGCCGGCCTTCCGGTAATTGACGACAACGTCGGCACCGGCCCGGGCGAATGCCGTCGCAATGGCATGGCCGATCCCGCGGGAACTGCCGGTGACAAGGGTGATCTTGCGTGCGAAAGCAGAGGGTTCCATAGGAATGATAAACAACAATATAGCACAGAAAGGCCAAAAAATTAAAAATTGTCGTGGCCGCGGCCTTTAGTGAGACCGAGCAATGCACAAGCCCGTCTCTCCCGATATTTCGCCGAAGCGCAGGGCTTCGCGGCATCCGGGCCGGTAACTGCAGCTCAGGCGGGAGACTCAAGATTATCCGTACATGAATACCGCGGGCTGCGCGGGGTCACGCACCCGGGAGAGTCTGGATCCGCAAGCTCGTCCCAGATCAGGCGCTATCTCTTCTTCTTGGTGTCTTGCGACAGCCGTTCCAGGCGGACCTTCGCTTCCCTTCTGCCAATGCGGCGAATCTCGAGAAGAGATGCCATTTGGTGCTGCCTGGGGCGGCCCTTCCTGTGCTCCCACCTGTAGACAGTCTGGCCTGTCACTCCGATCAACTGGCCGTACTCCGTGGCGGAAAGCTTCAGACGCTTTCGGTGAGAGTGCAGTCCCTTGGCAAAGAACTTCCCTGCTGCTGCAGCCTGCTCCGAGGCTTCTGAGGGGATATCCCGGGAAACCGCCTTTTCAACCGCCGCCAGTTTACGTTCCAGCTCCGACAGGCGGCGCTTCAGCTCTGCAATGCTTTTCTGAGACTGGGCTGAGGCTTTCCTGAGACCTTCGATGCTGCCCCGTACCTCCTTGCGGGCGAGCCGCGAGATCTCACTCTTGAGTACTGTAGCTACGTTCGGCATATCCGTCCTCCCAACAGTCAGGCGTTGTGTGGTCCGTCAAAGATCTGAAGCCATGAGGGTATAACGCAACGACACCATTGGAACGCTGTGCGGCCCAATGCGTTCACGCCGGAAGACTCTTCCTCGGCACACAGCCCTGTCCAGAGGGAGTGCTACGGGCTGTCGTG
>JBLMXV010000133.1:0-4385 GCA_050257935.1 Chloroflexota bacterium | reverse complement strand
CCCGTCTGCTCTGGGCTGATCTTGTTCGTGTCTACTCTGTTTTTGCCGTCATCTTGTTACACGCCGCGGCAGTTCCAAATACCAGCTTCAACAAAATTCCCCTGACGTGGTGGTGGCAAACGAACTTCTACACGGCTATCGTGTCCACCTGCATACCCCTTCTTGTCATGCTCAGCGGTGCTCTGCTATTGACAACTGCAAACTGGGATGTCCGTCGTTTCGTGTATCGGAGACTCACCAAGGTCTTGATTCCGCTGTTACCCTGGAGCCTGGTGTATGCCGGATGGCGAGTTTACTTTTGGGGGCACCACCTTACGCTCACGGATCTGTTCTATAGTCTTATCGGAGGCTTGAAACATCCTATCTTCCCCCATTTATGGTTCATGTACCTGATCATCAGTCTCTATCTTCTCGTGCCGTTTCTTCGCATTTACGTCGCAAATTCTTCACTGAGAAACCAACTGTACTTTGTCGGGCTCTGGTTCTTTTTCAGCGCGATCAAACCAATATTCGAAACGCGACTCGGCATACCTGTGGGAGCTTACACCGATCCTGTTTTCGGGTACGTCGGGTATTTCTTGCTCGGTGCCACGTTTGTGAAATACGGTGCTGACAGGATCAGCACGCGATTGGCCGGGGCCTGCTGGGCTGTTCTTGCAGGATGCGCGGTAATCACGATGTTTGGAACATATCTGCTTTCTGTACGAGCTGGCACGCTCGACAAATTCTTCTACGATCCATTCTCACCCACCGTTATTCTCATGAGCATGGCGACTTTTGCACTCTTACGGAACTTTGGGGCAGATCTTGCTGGGAGCGCTGACAGTCATCCTAATCTCGTCAAGCACATTACACATGCCAGCGAACTCAGCTATGGGGTATACCTCGTTCACGCGCTCATTATTGTTATCCTCGAGTCTGGTCGACTTGGCTTTACTGTCGATCCTATGCGGCACCCTCCAATTTTGGCTACCCCTATCATTGCAGTCGTAGTCTCGGTCATCGGCCTGCTGGCAACCGACTTGCTGCGACGTATCCGCCTTCTCAGGTGGCTGGTTCCGTGAGTTGACTGAGACTGCAAAGTGCCCTTAGCAAAACGCGCGTGAAGTGAGGCACCCTCTCACTCTGTTGGTTTAGCATAATCCTTATGCTCACGTCCCTCTTCTTTATGAAAACTTTATGACCTTTCCTGGTACACTCTACCAAGATACCTCGACTGCCATGCCACGTTCAAAGCAACAAAGGCAACACTGGAGGTGGATGCATGTCGTCAAGAATGCTCCTCACACTGTTGGTTCTACTCCTCTCGATGCCACTCGGCACAGTGGCAGAACAGGCTGTTTCCGGGCCGTCCGATGAATTCCTCATGTCAAGAGTCGTCGTCAAGACGGGGACCGGCACCTTTGACCCCTCGATGCGCCTCATCGAATTCATAAACGGAATCAGACCGCCGAAACAATGGGAGAAAATAAGCGACGGTGCGTGGATCCTGAGGACGGAATACCTGGATCCCGTGATCAACGAAAAGAGGCACTACACACTCACCTTCCAAAAAACGAACGACTCCGTGATGCTCACCCGCGGCAGCTTCAGCGGCCATGCCCTTTCAGACGACGAGATCGTCGCCTTTGCGAAACAGATGGTGCGTAACTACGAACAGCACATCTCTGCGCCGAAGTAGTGTCGCTTCATATCTTCATGAACGATCGTCGCTCGCTGAGCATCCTTGCCGGCTCGCTCTCATCTCACAATTGCGGGTAGTATCCTTAGCAGAGCCTGTCGCCACCGCAGGCAAACACCCCCGCAGAGCTGTCACGGCCTGGATGCAGAGGACATAGGCCAACCGTATAGAGACTATTAGCCCTGATTATTCATGCCGAGGCGCCATGATCAGGGCGGAGGCGGCTCAAGTCCTTTCCAAAGCGATGGATTTCACTTATGATGTCCTACGTCCTGCACACAAAGTGTGTTTGTGCTTCAGGCTGGAACAGTTTGTGGGAAAAGGCATCGGTATCGCTCGGAATGTCCTTTCGCCACCTCCACCCTGACTTTGATACCTCGATTCGTGAATTATGTGGGTTAGCCCTCCTTGGGATTAGGCCGACGCACAATCTGCAGGGCAGACGCCTTCAGGGGGAAAGCCTGTCAAGTCGAGTCCATTCCCGCTATCGGCGCGCGTACACATCTGCCGCCAGTATCGCGGGATTGCTTGTCCGGGCATTGCGGCTCGTCCTGAGAACCCTCGCCTCACGGAAGCCGGCAACCAGAAATTCATGTAAGAAGGCTTCACCTTCTTTCGCCCCTGCTATTCAACGAAACCAGTTATCAAGGCTGCAGGTCGGCTCCACAGGAAGGGGCTCCCTCAGGACCAGCTCGGCAGCGTACACAGAACCGCTGTCACGGAGAACGCGGGCAAGCTCGGAGAAGACTCTCTCACGGAACGGACTGAGATTGAAAATGCCATTCACCAGCGCGATATCTATGGAATCATCGGGAAGTGGAAGCTCTTCTGCATCGGCCACGTGGAACGTCACATTGCGGCAACCATACTTTCGAGCACCCTCCTCCGCCCTCCTGATCATGGCTTCGCTGAAGTCGACCGCTATAACTCTTCCTTCCGGTCCCGTTCTTTCAGCGGCAATGAGTGTATCCAGGCCGCCGCCGCATCCTAGATCAAGTACAGCAGACCCCTCCGGGATGTCGGCGAAGATGGACACGTTTGACACACCTGTGAAGGACGCAACTGATACCGCGGGAAGACGATCGAGAAGGTCGGGCGGATATCCTATGCTTTCGGCAAAGCTCCTGCCAACCGGAAAGGGGTGCTTCTCGGCGGGCCTCTCCGCAGCGGATGAGTAGGCTTCTCGAACCTTGTCGCGAAGTTTTCGTCTATCGTCTATCTGCATCTGAGATGCAACCAAGTCGGTCAGCGTATCTTTATTCCTTTGACCAGTCTAAGATACCAGGAATTATTCACGAGAGCAATGTTCATTAATGTTGTTTGTTAGACATCAGTATATCATGGAGGCCTTTTCCAGGAGTTGTGCATGAGAGGAGTTCTTCCAATGCATCGCATTTCTCACTTCACAGCATTCTCCAGGCGTATCCTGCCGCTGCAGACCCGATAATGACAGGAATCATAGGCCAATGGCGATACTGCAGACCTATGAATGTTATGATCGAGGCGATGAGCGCGTACCAGTCGAATCCGCCGGTTTCGGGCAGCAGTGCATGGTGTGTGAAGGATACCCCGAGATTCAACACGACGCCGACCACCGCTGCGGTCACCGTTGCAAGTGCGGTTGAGAGCAGGGCATTCTTGCGAAGCACCTCGATATAAGGTGCGAAAAGGAATATCATGAGGAAGGAAGGCGCAAAGGTCACCCATGTGGTCAGCAGTCCTCCCGCTACTCCGGCGACCGCCGGATCCAGGTCCCCGGAATTCTGGTACGCTGCCACGTAGCCGACAAACTGGTTGACCATGATGAGCGGCCCCGGTGTCGTCTCCGCAAGGGCGAGGGCGTCCATCATCTGTTCGGGCTGGAGCCATCCGTATCGTTGCACCGCCTCCTGTCCGACGTACGCGAGCACTGAATAGGCCCCGCCGAACGTCACCATCGCCGCTGTGCTGAAAAGTCTGCCGATGTCGGTGAAGATGCTCTTTCCCTTCCAGAGTGCCACAGCCGCAATTGGGGCCGCCCAGATGGCGAGCCAGAGAGTCAAGGTGCTGAGAGCGGGACGCCAGCCCGTGCCTCGCACCCGGGCAGCAAGGGAGCTGATAAGCGTATCGGCATCCTTCTTTGTCGTCTCCACCGAACCGAACAAGCGGGGGGCCACTTGTTTCATGATGAACCCGAGAAAGGCAGCGAAAAAGACAATGATCGGAAAGGGCACCGAAAGCATGTAAATAGCCACAAAGGACGCTGCGGCCGTTGCCACGAAAAACCAGTTTTTCAGCGCCCTCTTCGCTATCCTCAGCACAGCTTCTGCAACGATGGCGACAACGGCGGGTTTCAGACCGTAGAGGAGAGCCGCGACGGCGGGCACAGTGCCCATTGCCGCATAGAGCCACGACAGCCCCAGCAGGATGAAGACAGAGGGCAGGACAAAGAGCGTCCCGGCCACGATACCGCCCCACGTTTTGTGGAGCAGCCATCCGATGTACACGGAGAGCTGCTGGGCCTCCGGTCCCGGCAGGAGCATGCAGAAATTCAGCGCCTGCAGGAAATGGTTCTCCGAAATCCACTTCCGTCTGTCGACCAATTCCCTGTGCATCATGGCGATTTGGCCCGTCGGCCCTCCGAAACTGATAAAGCCGAGCTTCAGCCAGTAGAAAAAGGCTTTCCGGAACGGGATCGGTTCCCGTGACCCAACCTTCTTAGCAA
>JBLMXV010000132.1:0-13770 GCA_050257935.1 Chloroflexota bacterium | reverse complement strand
ACACCTTTCCATCACGAGTTCTCACATTTCCACTCTCGTAATGATTCCGTGCAGTTTCTGGGACGGCAGTTTGAAGAACTGCACGAAGGTCGGCGTCAGTTTCTTGATTGCCGCAAAGATCCTCCACATCAACTTGCATGTCGAGATGTCCTCGATGCCGTAAAATATTGCCCGCTCGTCGATACCCGCCTCGCGAATGATCTCTTCGACATCGAAGACCTCCATGTATCCGAACTGGATCTCGAAAGTCCTTAACCCGGGAGCAATGGTCTCTTTAAAGAATCCTGTGGCGCCGAACGGATCATCGCGTCGCACCATCGAGACAAAGATGTTGTCTTCATAAATGATCCCCTGGTTCAACATTGTCCGGACAATATACGGCGTAATCCACCTGACATCACGCGCGAAGAAGAGGGCTGTTCCATTGATCCGTTTCGAGTGACGATACGCGTGAGTATATCGCTCAAGAAAGGCTTCAATGGGCATAGGCCGCAGGGCTTTATAAAGCCGTCGCTGGCCGCGTGTATAGAGCATAATGAAACCGAAGGGGATAATCGCGAGAACAATTGACCAGTAACCTCCATGAGGTATCTTGTACATGTTCGAGAGGAGGTATACCGCATCGATGGGAATGAGCGCAGCTGCAAGACACGCGAGGGTCTTCTTATCTCTGAGCCAGAAGATCCAGGCCATCATGATGCATGTCAGAGTCATGGTTCCGGTGACCGCCAACCCGTACGCCGCTGCCAGTCTACTCGATTCCCGGAATTGGACCATGACGAAGAGCACCGCGAAGAGCAGGGACCAATTCACCACGCCGATATAGATCTGAGAGCGCGTCTCCGTCGAAGTGTAACTTATCTTCAGGAACGGCATGATGTGCGTCATGATGGCTTGGTAGAAGATCGAGAACATGCCGCTGATCATCGCCTGCGACGCGATGATGGTGGCGACGATGCTGAGTATCAGGAAAGGGATGTAGAGCGCCGGTGCCTGGCTTTGCACCATGGAGAAGAGGACGTTCTTCGCCTCAGGGTGTTGCATGAGAAAGGCGCCTTGGCCATAGTAATTGATCACAAGGGCAAAGAAGACCACATACCAGGCGTTGACGATCGGCCTTCTGCCGAGGTGGCCCATGTCGGCATACAACGCCTCCCCCCCCGTGGCACAGAGAAAGACTTCTGAGAGGATAAAAAAAGCTGCCAGGCCGTTGTCCGTGAAGAAACGAATTGCATGGTATGGGTTCAATGCCTGAACGATATTCGGCACGCCGACGATCGAGACCATGCCGGACAGGGCCAGGCTCATGAACCATACGATCATGATGGGACCAAAGGCACCGGCCACCTTCTCGGTCCCTTTTCGCTGCACTGAGAAGAGAGCGATCGCAATAATCCCGGCCGTCAAGATGAGCACGTCCTGGGGCGTCTTCTCGAGGCCTGGGATGAGGAGTGCTCCTTCTACCGCGCTCAGGATGCTGATAGCCGGGGTTATTATCCCGTCACCGACGAGCAGGGACACGCCGATGAAAGAGAGCATGCTGACGAACGCCACCTCTTTGCCCCTCCTGAGTAGAGGGGCAAGAAGTTCGCGAAGCACAATGGTGCCGCCCTCGCCCTTTCTGCCCAATCCCATAGCCATCCAGGTGTATTGAACGGTTACCAGGATGACAAGAGTCCACACAATAAGCGACAAGACACCGAGGATATTGTCACGTGTCGGTCTCGCAAGGAGAAAGACGACCGTAATTGTATAGATGGGACTAGTACCAATGTCGCCGAAGACGAGGCCGAGCGATCTGATGATCCCTTTTGAAAGCGGTTCTCTGTTGACCATGATTCCTCCTTCAAGAGCAACGGGTCAACGTACGAACCACCCATAGCGATGGTCAGTCTTAGCCCCTGCCCTTCCAAGAGCCTGCGAGGTTAGCTGTCGGGCTCGGGCTTGGAAGTGCCCTATCCTCAATGAGGAATGCGCCCCGGTAGTTGGGTCCCCCGCACCCGTTCTTCCAAACGGGTTTTGGCTGCAGATGCCAACGATGTCAAACCTGAGTTCTCCGGAGAAGACCGTGCTTCTCCTTGAATCTAGCTTACCAGGAAAAGGAATAAAGATTGTGACAATAATCGGTACACTTTCATAAATAAAGAATAAAGATTCCAAACCATTGAGAACCCTGTGTCGTATCATGGAAGCATCTGTTACAATTCAAGGTATGCACGTCGCTTCTCGATTTCTCCAGTACCGTGATGAACGCAGAGAAGTTTGACACCCAGGCACCTGAGGGAGTTGTGAAAAGGGAGGATGCTACCGTAAGACCTGAAATGCCGTCACTTGCAGTGACAACCTCCCCTGTGTCGCGCCCGGGAGACTGGCTTTTGAGCATCGGGAGCGTCGCGATATGCACTGCGTTGTCCTTTATCTTCTCTTCCCATCTTGCCCTGGTGGACCTCGCTATGCTGTACCTCCTTGGAATCGTCTTCACGGCGAGCCGGACAGGGAAGTGGCCCTCTCTCCTTGCAACGGTCCTCAGCGTAGCCGCCTTTGACTTCTTCTTCGTTCCTCCCTTTTTCACGCTTGCCGTCAGCGAGCCGAAATATGTCCTCACCTTTGCTGTCATGTTTGTCGTCTACTTGATCACCAGCCGTCTCACCTTGCACATACGCGAGCAGGCTGAGGCGGCATCGCGGAGGGAAAGCAGGACATCCGCACTGTACCATCTGAGCCGGGAACTCGCGCAGGTCCGCGACTTCAAACGGCTCGGTGCTGTTGCGATCAGGCATATCGGCGATCTGGTATCACGCCAGGCTGCGATCCTTGTGCCCGATGAAAGAGGTGGTTTCGTCGTTACCGCTGCCGGTTCCGGAATGCCCGTTCTGGATGAAAAGCAGAAGCTCGCTGCCCGGCAGGTTTTCGATGAGAGCAAGAGGGGCGGCGCGGACTTGCCACTAGTGACGGAAGCCGGCGGTCTCTATGTGCCCCTTGTCGCCGCGACCAGGACCATCGGAGTGGTGGTCGTCCTCCCAGACTCTCCGGCGACTCCTTTTCATCAAGAGCAGGTTGATCTTCTGCAGGGTCTCACCAACCAAGTCGCCATGGCTCTCGAGAGGGCGATGCTCGCTGACGAGGCTCAAGGGGCACAGCTTAAGGCCGAGAAGGAAGTGCTTCGGAGTGCTCTTCTCAGTTCCGTATCTCACGATCTCAGAACTCCGCTGGCAGTCATCACCGGAGCCTCGACGGCATTGCTAAACGACGACTCGCTTCTTGACCAATCCGGCAGGCAAGAGCTCACGAGGACCATCTGCGAAGAGGCTGAACGTCTGAATAGGATCATCCGCAATGTCCTGGACATGACACGCATCGACTCCGGCGCGATTGAGGTCAAGAAGGAGTGGCAGTCGTTGGAGGAGATTGTAGGCGCCGTCCTCGATCGTCTGAGGGAGAAGGCGGGAGCCCGACGGCTTACGGTCAGGATCCCGCCTGATCTGCCTCTCATCCCCTTCGATCCCCTCCTCATGGAACAGGCGCTCACAAATCTCATGGAAAATGCGCTAAAGCACACACCAGTCGACGCTCCTATTGATCTGTCCGCATCTGCATCTAAGGATCATATCATTGTAGAGATCGGCGACAGGGGCCCCGGCATCAGGCCCGGCGACGAGGAGAGACTCTTCGAGAAATTCGTGCGCTGCAATAGCCCAGCTGGCGGCATCGGCCTCGGCCTTGCGATTTGCAAAGCGATCATAGAAGCCCACGGAGGAAAGATATGGGCGGAGAATCGCCCGGGAGGGGGAGCCCTGTTCAGATTTACTATCCCTGTCGAGGGAAAACCTCCGCATGTGGAGCCTGAACGCCAGACGCCTTACGGCTCTCAGCAGAAACCCGATGAGGCCACATCACCTTGATGCCTGAGAACTCCCTCATCCTGCTCATAGAAGATGAACCGCAGATGCGTCGGTTTCTGAGGGTGACGCTGGAGAGTCGCGGCTACATGCTTGTGGAGGCCTCGACGGGTCAGGAAGGGCTCGCGCAGGCGGCTACACGTAACCCCTCTGTCGTACTTTTGGATCTTGGACTCCCCGACATTGACGGCCTCAAGGTGATAGAAGAGATCCGGGGATGGAGTCCCGTTCCAATTATTGTGCTCTCGGCACGTGATCAGGAAGCGGACAAGATACGCGCCCTCGACGGAGGCGCTGATGATTATCTCACAAAGCCCTTTGGGGCGGGTGAGCTGCTCGCGCGCATCCGAGTAGCCCTCAGGCACAGGGCTCTGCAGCAAGGAGAAGAAGGTGAGCCTGTGTTCGTTCTGAGAAACCTGCGAGTGGACCTGGCAAAGCGACAGGTTTACCTGAACGACGAAGAGGTACACCTCACTCCTATTGAGTACAATCTTCTCACGTTCTTGATCAGGCACGCCGGCAAGGTTGTAACGCATCGCCAAATACTTCGGGAAGTGTGGGGACCTCCCTATGTGAATCAGACGCAATACCTTAGGGTGTATATGGCCCAGTTGCGTCGCAAGCTCGAAGCTGACCCTGCCTGTCCTCGTTTCCTGATGAACGAACCAGGAGTCGGTTACAGGCTCAAGGTCGAGATCGATGAAAGTTGAGGGCAGCCGCAAGAGCTGTGGAGGAGTCCTCGCAGAAACAAAGTCCTATGCCTGCCTCTCCATCGCCATCATGGCACTTTTCTGTTGGTCGGCTGTCGCCGGTGCCCAGGATTCCACCCACGCCCCCGCCGGAACGCGTTCCTTGGCACCAACGCCGTTCCAGTTGACCATCCCACCCGGACATCTGCTTGGCAACTGGCACGGCCTGCGCACCTGGCTGGAGGACCACGGCATCACCCCGGCGTTGACGTTCGTCACTGACGCCCTCGGAAATGCGACGGGCGGCTTGCGACAAGGCTTCACAGCGGCCAACGACCTCGCCCTCGACGCGCTCTTCGATCTCGAGAAACTGCACGGCCCTGAGGACGGCTCGTTCCATGTCTCGGCCTCCGCACGCTTCGGCAGCAGCCTATCGGCGAAAGACATCGGCAACATCTTCCCTGTTCAGCAGGCTTTCGGCGGCGAGACGTTATGGTTGGTCAACGCAGCCTACAAACAAGAGCTCCTGGATGACCGCCTCGAGTTTCGTCTCGGCCGCATCGCAGCCGGGGATGACTTCCTCGTTTCTCCCTATTACTGCGCTTTCGTGCAAGGCGGTATGTGCGGTAATCCACAAGGCATCTTCTTCAATTCCCCCGGCATGACCGCTTATCCCAACGCAACCTGGGGCATTCTCGTCAAAGTGAGACCGACAGAGCGGACCTACGTCATGGCCGGCCTGTACAACGGCGATCCGTCCATCCGCGCCAACAGCCGCCACGGCGTAGACTTCTCGATGAACGGACCACTGTTCGCGATCGGCGAAATCGCCTACCGGGTCAACGGCCTGCCCGGCGACAAAGGCTTGATCGGCAATTACAAGGCCGGTGTCTGGTACGACAATAGCCGATTCACAGACTTCAACACCGCCGGGCTCGGCCGGTCCCCGAGCCTCAAGCGCGGGAACTGGGGCTTCTACGGCCTTTTCGACCAGGTGCTCATTCGGTTCGGGGGGCAAGGCAGCAACCGCGGTTTCGGTGTCACCGGCTCGGTCCTCATCTCACCCGACCAGTCAGTCAGCCAGATGCCCTACTTCTTCAACGCCGGACTTGTCGCCCGTGGCATCTTCCCATCGCGGCCCACGGACGTAGTCGGCTTCGGCGCCGTTTTCGGTCAATTCAGCAGTGACCTTCAAGACTCTCAGCACCGCGCAGAGCAGCCGGTGCAGCGACACGAGACGGTGCTGGAGTTAACCTATCGCCTCAATCTTCTCAGCGGTGCGCTTTTCTTCCAGCCTGACCTGCAATATATCATCCGGCCGGGCGGTACAGGTCGGATTTCCGACGCTGTCGTATGCGGCGTGCAGGCGGGGGTCAACTTTTGAGCGACAGTCCTCCAATGACAGTACGCGTCAGGGGAGTCTGAGCTTCGGAAATACCGGGGCATCCTCGTGCCTGAAGAGTCCCAGTCCCAGGATGAAGTCCCTGAAGGAAATATAGGCGCCCTCTTTCGAGAAGCCGAAACCGTGGGCGAGGTACGAATAATTCCTTGATGATTGCAGGTCGCGGAACCGGGCCTCGTGTCTCCTGAACTCCTGCCCGAGACCGTCACCGAGAGCATCGAGAAGCCGGTAGCAGGCAGACAGGGGCAACTTCACTCTTCCGTCAGCGGCATCCCTGTATCTCCGTGAGAACTCCTCCCGCAGCGCTTCGGGTATCTGTGCCGGCCTTACATCGGCGACATTGATTCCATAGGCATTGGCCAGCCGCTCCTGGGCGCTCATCTCCACGACTCTGTAAAGCCGCAGTATGGCGTCGTCGATCTTGCCCTCTTCGAATCTCCTCTCTGCATTTGCATACAGGTCGAGCACGTGGGAGAAAGAGAGTTTCCTGTCTCTTGCAAGGGGTTCCAGAAAGTGAACAAGTTTCGAGGTGTCATCGGCAAACCCTTTGATAACCTGGAACTTTAGCACCATGAGGTCGTCGACTTTTGCCCTCTTGAACGCGTCAAGTGCTTCCCTGTGACGGAAGAGGTCCCACTGGTAGTACCCGTCTATGGCGAGCCCGATCTTCCGGTAGACCTCCCTCGCCCTGATCCCCCTATCAAGGAGGCCCAGCACGATATCCTTCGCCGCCTTGAACTGGTTTTGGTTGAAGAGGACGAAGATCTTCTTCGTCTCATCTATTTCGTAGAAGTCCCAGGTGAGCTGTCCCTCGCGGTGTTCCCTGCCCTCGCGGCCATCATGTACCTGCAGGTCTGAGCGGCCCCTTCTTCCCGGCTGCGTGAAGAGGTAGCCGCGGTTCGTCCCCACGAGCGCAAGGGCCACTGACATGTTCTTCGTGCCGCCCGCATAGTCGACGAGAACTTCAGGCCGGCGGAAGCCCTTCGATGTCACCCTCTCGACTGCTTCCCTGGCTTTTTCGAGGCACTCCTGAGGGTCTTCGGGGTTGTCCACGAGGGAAACCTCGCTTCTGAAGACGATTCCTGCCTCCTGTGCCTCCCCCCTGATCAACGTCACCGCATCCAACCCATCCTGGGAACAGAGGAAGGACACAAAGGCGGGCTTATGAGAAGAAAGCGACCGGACCGTCGAAGTGCTGTCGCCGCCCACGGAGACAATCATCGCCCTTCTCACCGGCGGCTCCTCACGGCGAACCTGGGGGGGGCAGGACTGACGTTGCTTCAAAACTCATGATCGCCTCTTAACCTGGATAATTCAACCACCAAGCAATATGCGTCGGGGTGGAGGTGGCGAAAGGACATTCCGAGCGATACCTCTGCCTTGTTCCACAGCGTGTTCCAGCTTGAAGCACAAACACACGTTGTTGATCAAGAGGCAGGACATACACAACGCAATCCCATCGCTTCGGAAAGGACTTGAGCCGCCTCTGCCCTGATGCTAAACAACCTCCGCCGGACGTTCCTCCGCCCCGAGTTCCAGGATTCGCCTGGCGTAGTCGCTCTTGAGCGCGCCGAGATACTCCACATCGATTCCGCCTTTCCATGTAGTAATTTCCGTAAAGCGCTTCGGGATCGGGACGGCGGCGGGATCAAACCCCGTTGCAAGACGCATCTTCCATCGAAGCTTCTGTATGTTCCGGGCGACTGCGTCAATGCTTCCGGCCAGGGCCGTGTACCCCACAGAGTTCAGGCATGCGGAGAGAAGTTCGTTGCTGTAAACGCCGCGCGCAAAGAGGCACGATACCATGGAGGTCAGGAAGACTCTGCCCTCCTCGTCCTTGACGAGGAAGTCCACCGCCTTCGTCACATCCTTCTCCTTATGTTTCTGATCGAAAGAGTACCCGGTGGTATCGAGATGGGAGTGTCGAAGACCGAGGGCCTGAGAGGCGTAAAAGACCTCGCCGGTGGCATAGCCTGCCATCTCCTGCCCGAGGACACAGGCGAAATCACCGCCGCCGTAACGTGCCGCCGCCTTCGCGGTACTTGTAGACAGGATCTGATAGAAGTCGTTCGTCCCACGGCCAAGGTGCTCGAGGGCTGCGCGGTATGATGATGAGTCGCCGAATGCAAGAGGCACGATCGTTTCTTTCTCTGTGAGGATGCCCTTCGCCAGTGCCTCCGTTGCCCACGCCAGGGCGACGCCGGGTGACATCACATCGAGTCCCATCTTCTCCGCGACGTCGATGAGCTTGAGGACTTCGAAGCAGTCCATGACCCCGAGCATGGAGCCGACGGTCACAATGAGCTCATGGTCGTAAGAGATCTGACGATAGAGATAACGGTTGTCCTTCTGAAACTTCTCCCTGACGAATCCGACGTGTATGCACCCCACCGGACAGCCTGAGCACGCCATGTTCCTGAGCAGGGCGACCTCAGCGAACTTCTCGCCGGTGATGCCCCCGATGTTCGGATCACTCGTGGCCTGCAGATTCCTCACCGGCAGAGACTGTATCCCGTCGAGTACCGCCACATTGATCGGTGTGCCGTAGTTGTGATACTTGGTCATCATGTCCGTGTCCGTCATCTTTTTATACACGTCATCGAAGACCGTTCGGTAGTCCTTGTTGTCCGGCAGCATGAAGTCTGCATCGCCCTGGATCACTATCCCCTTCAGATTCTTCGCTCCCATCACGGCTCCGCCCCCGAGTCTCCCGAAGTGTCGGTACGTGTCGGCGTTGATGCATGCCATGGGCGAGCCCCTCTCCCCCGCAGGGCCGATCCTGAGGATACTGCGGTGGCCGGATCCCTTGAACATGTGGCGCAGCGCCTTGCCCGTCACCGAGACGTCTTCTCCCCAGAGATAATGCACCTCTTTCAACTCGAGGTGCCGGGAGCCGACTGCGAGACATGATGGCCTGCGCGCCTTGCCGGTGATGACAAGGGCATCGTAGTCCGCAAACCGCAGGGTAAGTGCCGACCTTCCTCCCGCGTGGCTCTCTGCATACTGGTCATGGTACGGCGACTTGAACGCGCACACCGTTTTGCTCATGAGCGGGAAATAGCCGGTGAGCGGCCCTATAGCGAAGATGAGGGGCTGGTCCGGATCGCTCCACGGTTTGTCGGGAAGGCCATATTTGCTGAACAGGAGCGCCGCAAGACCGCTCCCGCCAGCCACAGAATCCCTGCCGTCCACGGTAACGACCTTTCCCATACCAGTGCCGAGGTCGAAGGCGAGTATCTTGAAGTAGTCTCTTATCATGACGCCACCTCCTTCTCGGCAGCCTCGTCTTCTCCTATTTCATGCGTCTCGAGGCAGTCATGGGGGCAGTACTGCACACATTGGCCGCAGTGGATGCAGACAAAAGGCTCGCTGGTGACATCAAGATAGATGGCGTCCACCGGGCACGCCTCCGCGCACGCTCCGCATCTGATGCAGAGTTTCTTCTTCACGATTACGCCGCCCCCCCTGCGTTGAGAGTAAGCGCCGGTGGGACAAGCCGCGGCGCATGGTGCAGGGTCGCAGGCGAGGCAGGTCTTCGCCTCGAAGCCGCTGGTGAGGCCGCCTGAGGAAGCGATGCGTATGCCCGCGGTGTCCCATGAAAGCCTCTTGTGCACGAGCCGAGCACATGCCAGAGAGCATGAGTGGCAGCCTATGCAGCGTTCCATTCTCGGTGCGGTGAGTATCTTCATCGTGGGCTCCTTTGAAAGACGGACTCTACTTCTTGGACAGTTGGGCGGCAACGGCCTCGGCAGCCTTCTTCACCGCCTCTTCATCACCGAGGTAGAAGTTCCGAACAGGTTTCAGTTCATCGGTGAGCTCGTACACGAGGGGGATGCCCGTCGGTATGTTGAGACCGACGATGTCCTGGTCAGAGATGTTGTCAAGGTACTTGACGAGAGCGCGAAGGCTGTTTCCGTGCGCCGCTATGAGCACGCGCTTGCCCTCCCGCACGGCAGGCGCTATCGTTTCGTGCCAGTACGGGAGGAACCGCTCCACGGTGTCCTTTAGACATTCGGTGAGCGGCAGTTCCTCCTCACGAAGGCCGGCATAGCGGGGGTCCTTTCCGGGATATCTCGGGTCGTCGCTAGTCAAGGCCGGAGGACGTACGTCATAGCTCCTGCGCCAGACTTTGACGAGATCCATTCCGTGGCGCTCCGCGGTCTCTGCCTTGTTCAGACCCTGCAAGGCTCCATAGTGGCGCTCATTCAGACGCCAGCTGTTTACCACTGGAATCCACATGAGATCCATCTCTTCCAGCGCCAGCCACAGGGTCTTGATAGCCCGTTTGAGCACCGATGTGTAAGCGATGTCGAACTCGTAGCCTTCACGCTTCAATGTCCGGCCTGACTCGGCAGCCTCGCTGACACCCTTCTCGGACAGGCCCACATCCGTCCATCCTGTAAAACGGTTCTCCTTGTTCCACACGCTCTCGCCATGTCTCAGCAGCACAATCTTTTTCATGTTCTCCACTCCCTGTTCAGTGAATCTGGCCGTAGAGGTGTATCATAATCACCTCGTGAGGTCGATGATTTCCATACGATGGTTGGCCTCGGGGTGCTTTGCCGAAGGGCCCTCTGTGAGAACCACGAGGTTGCCCTCAAGCTCGTGGCTCTTCACCCATTTTTTGACATACGTGTTCCAGTCGTCCGGATGATCCGTTTCGTGCAGCGGCATCACGCCGGCTGAGAACTGGAGGTTCTGGCATGTTTTCTCCTGCGAACTGACGGCAACGATCCAGACGGGAAGACGGAAGAGCGACAGGCTCCTGGCGGTCGCACCGCTTCGCGTTGGGACAAAGACGGCGGCAGGGGACATGTACTCGAGACTCGCCTCGACCCCTAGCGCGATCAGGTGAGCAGGTCGAAGCTTTCCCCTGAGGTCGATGCCCTGATACATGTCCTTCACGGTGACAGGGCGCCGGTGCGGCTCGGTGGCCGCCGCGATCTTGCCCAGCATTGCCACCGCCTCTGCAGGATATTTGCCCATCGCCGACTCTCCGGACAGCATGACGCAGTCCGTCCCGTCAAGGATCGCATTGGCGACGTCTGTCGCCTCGGCGCGGGTGGGGCGGCGATTGTCGGTCATAGATTCGAGCATCTGGGTGGCCGTGATTACAGGCTTCGCTCTCATGTTGGACCGCCGCATCACGTCCTTCTGCACGATGGCTATCTCCTCGATGGGAACCTCGACGCCGAGGTCCCCGCGGGCGATCATGATCCCGTCCGCCGCCTCAATGATCTCGTCGATACGGCTCAATGCTCTCGTCCGTTCGATCTTTGCGATGATGAAGGGATTGTGTCCGAAGTCTGCCGCGGCGCGGCGCACCGCTTCTATGTCGGCGGGGCCCTCCACAAAGGACTGGCTGACAGCATCCACACCGTTCTCCAGAGCGAACTTCAGGCATTCACGGTCTCGGTCGGTGAAGGCGCTTATCCCGAGGTCTATGTCCGGCAGGTTGAGGCCCTTCCGCGAGCGCAACTCACCTCCCACGATAACGCGACAGCGGACATCGCTGCCCTGCACCTTCGAGACTTCCATTTGGATGTAGCCGTCGTTCAGGTAAAGCGTGTCTCCCGCCTTTACCGACTGCGGAAGCCTCGCGAAAGAAATGGAGACCCTTGTGCCGTCGCCGATGATGTCGTCGGTCGTGAGCGTGAAATCGTCCCCTGTCTTTAGCTCGATGGGTTCAGCGGCGAACTTCCCGATGCGCATCTTCGGACCTGAGAGGTCCGCCATGATGGCGATGCGGCTCCCCTCAGCGGCTGAAGCTGCGCGAAGGTTTTCGATTACCTCCTTGTGGGAGCTGAAGTCGCCGTGAGAAAAATTGAGGCGCGCCACGTTCATACCCGCCCGTATGAGCTGCCGCATTACCTCCGGTGACTCCGAAGCGGGTCCTATGGTACAGACGATCTTGGTCTTATGTGTCGGAAGTCTCATGCTCTTGTCCTCGCTCATCAGAATTATTGTCCCCGTTGCATTAGGAAGGTGGGCGGACCGATCATCGCCGTGCCGCGTGCCGCGCTTCCCAGGAGCGCAGCAGATACATGTAGTGAGCCCTCGACAGCACCTTCGGTTCGGGAATGTGCTGCAGGTTCATGCTGCCGCACATCTGCTTGAGAGACTCATACTCGTGTTCTTCCAGCCAGCGGTCGAGCCCAAGGCGCATTGTGCGGAGATGGTCCGGACCTTTCGCCAGGAGGGCCGAGACCATCTGGACGGCGTGGGCCCCGGTCATGATGGCCTTGACCGCGTCATCGACAGAGTGCACCCCGCCTGTAACAGCGAGAGAGCATTTCACGGTCCCTGACACGATCGCGAGCCATCTGAGACGCAACAGGAGCTCACGGCTATCCGACAACTCGAGACGCGATCGCGCCTCCAGGTTCTCGACATCCAGGTCGGGTTCATAGAACCTGTGGAGGAGAACGAGCCCGTCCGCGCCGGCACCCACAAGCCTCCCGGAGAAATGCGCAAGTGACGTGTAAAACGGCGTGAGCTTAACGCTCACCGGTATCGACACCGCCCTCCTCACTTCGGTCAGGGCCTCCACCCATCGCTGCTCGATGGTTTCACCTGATTCGGTCGCATCGATCGCAACGAGGTAGAAGTCGAGCTCCAGGGCGTCCGCACCTGCCTGCTCAATCAAGCGGGCGAGGTCCGCCCACCCCTGCGTCGCGACGGCGTTCAAGGAGGCCATGACCGGCATCTGCACACTCTCCTTCACCGCCCGGAGACGCTCCATATACTCGTCAGCGCTGGCAAGGCTGTGCTCCAGTTCGGCGAAATACGAGAGGGCCTCGCCGAAGGATTCCGCGGGAGTGTCCATTACGCTGTGAAGGGCGAGCTGCTCGCTCCGGATCTCTTCCTCGAAGAGTGTGGGGAGCACGACTGCTGCCGCGCCGGCATCCTCAAGAGCCCTGATGTGGTCCAGGCTGTCAGTCAGAGGCGACGGCCCAGCGACGAAAGGATGGGGAAGGCGAAAGCCCAAATATGTCGTTGAAAGGTCCATGAATCCTCCTCATTATAGACGTCGTGCCATGTTACTCAGCCGGCCCCGTTTGGCCCGTTTCCTCCCCGCTCCCTTTGACCGGCAGACGGAGCTGCGATAAGTGACGGTACACCGCCATGCGCCGCTCTGCCCCGAGTTGTGCCTGCTCCATGTATTTCCTGAATCCTTCGGGATCGATCTTCTCGACCATCTTGAAGCGGGTCTCGTTCTTCATGTACTCAGAGACCGGTAATTTGCCTCCCACCGCGTCAACGCTCAGGGGAGGATCACCAACCTCCCTCCGGCGAGGGTCAAAACGGTATAGCGGCCAGATTCCGCTGTCTACAGCGCGCTTCTGCTGATCCGCACCAAGCCGGAGGTCGTATCCCTGGGCTATACAGTGGCTGTACGCGATGACGAGTGACGGACCCTCATACGATCCTGCCTCGAGCAGTGCCCTCACGGTGTGACCATCCTGGGCCCCGACAGCGACGCTCGCCACATAGACATGGCCGTAGCTCATCGCCATGAGGCCGAGGTCCTTCTTTTCTGTGCTCTTCCCCCTCGCGGCGAACTTCGCCGAAGCGCCGATGGGGGTGGCCTTCGATGCCTGTCCTCCCGTGTTGGAGTAGACCTCGGTGTCGACGACGAGAACATTGACGTTGCGGGTGGTGCTCAGCACGTGGTCGAGACCGCCGTAGCCGATGTCGAAGGCCCACCCGTCGCCGCCAATGATCCAGACGCTTTTCGGGACGAGATAGTCTGCGAGGGTTTCGAGATGACGGGCCTCCG
>JBLMXV010000131.1:0-13531 GCA_050257935.1 Chloroflexota bacterium | reverse complement strand
TTCTGCGCCAAGGCGGACGCGGAGTACAAGAAGGGGGCGGCCCGGAAGGCAGGGGCGAAGAAGGTGACGGAGACACCCGTTGATGTCAAGGTGTGTTACGGGTGCCATGAACCGATCAAGGGGCTCCATACGTCGGGTAGGCACGCAAAGGTGAACTGCGTGAACTGCCACAGCGGGCTTGTGAAACATCTGGCAAGTCCGGGAGCCGACACGAGACCCGTGACAGACGTCTCGTGGGAGGCCTGCGGTCAGTGTCACAAGGAACAGTATGAGAGCTTTATGAAGGTGGCCTACCACAGGCCGGCAAGGGACGAAAAGTCGCAGCTCACCAACAGGTCTCCAAATCCCTTCTGGGACAAGCTCATGATGGGTCACGGGTTCACGAAGGAGCACGCCCTCACGAGGAGCCACAACTGGATGCTCATCGACCACTATGTCGTAGACAGGGCCTATGGCGGAAGGTTCCAAGGCAAGAACGGATGGCAGTACATTCTTGAAGAAGGAAAAGCATGGGATGTGCTCATGGATAAGTACCCTGACAGCAACGAGCACAAGGCCTTCATTCCCCAGTCCGCTGCAGCGGCAAATCCCGTCTGTCTCCAGTGCAAGACCCAGGACCACATCCTCGATTGGGCGTACATGGGCGACCCCGACAAAGGCTCGAAGTGGTCAAGGGTGTCGAATGTGGTGGAGGTGGCGAGGGCACAGCAGCATGGGCTCAACTGCTTCTACTGCCATGATCCCCACGCGGCGAAGCCGAGAATCGTAAGGGATGGTCTCATCAACGCCCTCACGAGGCCAGAGGCGGACACACTCTGGCACAAGGATCCGAACCGGACGAAGATCACGGTCATCGAGATGGGTGTAAGGGGATATCCGCGGAAGATTGCCCTTTTAGAAAAATATGACACGAGGCTCCAGTGCGGCCAGTGCCATGTGGAATACAACTGCAACCCCGGTTACGATCCGAAGAATCCTGATACCTCAAAGCCGAACGTGACGATGGCCGATATAAGGACGAATCATTTCCCGTACAAGGATGTCTTCGGTTTGTATGACCACTATGTGAATCAGATAAGCTTTCTGGACTGGAAGCATCCGTTGACAGGCGGCCTTCTGTGGAAGGCGCAGCATCCCGAATCAGAGGTCCACTACAACTCCAAGCACGCAAAGGCAGGAGTGGGGTGCGATGACTGCCATACGCCGAAAATCAAGGATGCGAAGACGGGCAAGTCTTATACCTCACACTTCGCCGTGTCGCCGAAGGTCCAGCTCAAAGAGACCTGCCTCAAGTGCCACAAGGGCTGGACCGAGGAGGAGGCCAGGTACACGATAGACTCGATCAGGGCTTATGGCAAGGGCAAAATGAGGAAGGCAGAGTTCTGGCTCTCGGCACTCATCGACAAGATTGTAGAGGGCAAGAAGAAGGGACTCGATCCTGAGGTGATCAAGCAGGCCCAGGACCAGCATCTCAGGGCTCACATCCTCTGGGAGTGGTGGACTGCTGAGAACTCCGACGGCTTTCACAACCCTGAAATGGCAAGGGAGTCACTCACCAAATCGGTTGATGAATCTCAGAAGGGAATCAAGATCGTAAATGATGCACTGGCAGCAAAGACGGCGAGCAAGTGACAGGTAGCATGACAGCTGCATAGAACGGCAGGGCAGAGCGCCTCAAAGCCTTTATGAACGAAATGAAAATATGATTCAGAGTCTGGTCTTCCCGAGTTCATCACCAGTGTGGTTTGAAAGTTTCCTCACACGGTGGTCTGGAGATGAACAAGGTATCGCCCATAAAGTCTTCTCGGCATCTCTGCCCTGCCGGTGAATGTTCCGCTTTGCAATGTTAGAGTTAAAAAAGAGGCGGGGTGCAGACCCCGCCTCTTTCTCCAGATTTACGCCGCCGCAGTTTACAGCCTGACCGTTCTCTTGTGCGATTTCATCAGAGGCTCTTCAGGTATTCGACGAGTGCGCTCTGCTCGTCAGCGGTCAGCCCTGTGGCGAGGACCTCGATGAGTCGCGCTACGGCAGCGTCCAGTGTGGCTGCGCTTCCGTCGTGGAAGTACGGGGCTGTCTTGCTCACGCCTCTGAGCCCCGGTACCTTGATGCCATCGACGAGGCCGCCTGAGGGAGGCACTGCCGTGATCGCCTTGAACAAACCCGGGCCTGTGAACTCCGCAGTCTGATGACAACTCGAACAGTCCGCCTTGCCGTAAAAGAGCCTGAAGCCTTCGAACGCCCTTGTCTCGTCGAAACCTTCAGGTGCCGGACTTGCGATGCTCCGCATCCACGCCTGAACGTCCAGGAGTTTCTGCGCGGGCACGACGACATTACCCGGCGCGTCGGTCTCGGCCTTCACGAGGGCGTCGACCAGTTGCTGCGGCGGAGTAGTGCGAAATTCCGGTGAGAGTGTCCCGTTTGATGTGCCGAAGGCGCCGTTAGCATGCATGACGAGATCGTAGACAGCCTCTGCCTGGTTTGCGAGGGCGTTGTTGGTTGTCCCATTGTCCTTGAAGAGGCCATCCCATCCGAGCAGATAGCCCTGGGCGCTGAGGTCAATGAAGTTCCATATAGGCGGGAAGACTGTCGGGTTGTTCACGTTGTCTTCGAGCGGGTTATCGGGAAGGGCGCGAATGTCGAAACGGCCAGGTCCCCAACTGTTCAGGAGATCGACCGTCGCCTGTCCTTCGTCTTGGGCAAAGGGAGTAAGGGCGAGGATTGCTCCCACATCCATACTCGAGTTCGGAACACCGTCCTGCCGCACCTTGCCAATGGGAAGAGCCCCCACTCCCGGGAAGGTCGTCGGGGTGACGGTGATATGGCAGAGCGCACAGGTGATTCCCGCAACGACGAGGGTCGTGTCGTTGGCGTTTGCGGTGAATCCCTTGACGCCAACAACGGCATCTGCCTTGACGAGAGCACGCGTCGTCGCGGGGTCCCGAAGGGTGGCGAGCTTGTCGGCTGCGGAAATGTTCGGGTCGTTGAGGAACGCGGAGATTTCGGCGGGCACCTTGTCGATGTCGATCTGAACACCCAATTCTACGGCTTTTTCAGGGGACAGATTGTTCAGAACTGTCGGTAGGCCTATGAAGGTGAAGAAGTCTGCGTTACCGAAGGTCTCGTTCATGAAGGCATCAAAACCGGAAACGACTTCGATTCCGGTGGCTGTCTGGAGCGTCCTGTGCACGGCACGAAACGAAGCATTGGTGGCTGTGGTGAGTGCAGCCACCGTGCGGCTTGAGGCCTTGAAAAAGTTCGCCTGCAGCCTCTCCCATTGTGTCCCGTTCAGTCGGGCAATCTCGCCGATCTGGGGGTGCACCGGGACGGTGTCAACTCTGATTTCTATGAGAATCGGCTCGCTTAGCGTCGGGCGTCCCGTTCCCGATGCAGTGGACAGTTCAACCGTAAACGGAGTGCTCGCCGCTGTCTGGTTCGGTCCCACCTGCGGAGGAAAGGGTAACTCCGTGACCTTCAGCTGTGCGTCCTCACTCAGAGCCGCCGGCGGTATGGTGACGGTGATATGTGGATTGGCGTCACGGTCTTTGAATGTCCCTCCCTGTGCCGCGGTGACATTCGCTTGAACGAGCGTCTGACCTTCGGTGCTCTTTCCTTTACCGCAGGAAGCGACGAAGAGACAGAGACACACTGTCAATAAGGCAATGACGAAAGCCAATCGCCCCTGGGGACCATATACCATTTTCATTCTCTTGCCTCCCTTCTTGAAAAGCATGTACCTGACTGTTGCATAGAACAGCGGGGTAGAGCGCCTCAAAGCATCATGGGCGTGATGAAATGTGATTCGAAGTCCGGTCTGATCGAGTTCATCACAATTGTAGTTTGAAGAGATCCCTCAAAGATGGTTCAAGATATTCTACGTTGGTGAGGGGCAGTTCATCAATGCTGGAAATGATATCCCAGCCAGCGAAGAGCATGTCCAGTCATCGCTGTGCATGTTGTGTTCGGTTGATCGTTCCCTCAAAGTCGAACTGCGGCAGGAAAGTCAGGAACTCTTGGTGAGCTTTTCGATCACCATGTCGGTCAATCGACGAAAGTCCACCTTGCCGCTTCCCATCTTGGGCAGTTCCTCGATGACGACGAACTGGCGCGGCAGGGCGATGTTCGGGAGATACTCTGTCATCTTCTTCATTGTCTTTCTTTCGTCAACCTCACGGGTCACGACTGCGATGATCCTCGCCCCTCTGAGGGGGTCGGGGACTTCGACGACGCAGCAGGGAACGTCTTCGAGAAGTGCCTGTTCCAGAACGTTCTCGACTCTCGTGAGTGAGACCATCTCACCGCCGATCTTCACGAACCGTCTGAGCCTCCCCGCATGCCACAGAAAACCGTCTTCGTCGAAAAACCCCATGTCACCAGTGTCGTACCAGCCGTGGCGCAGACGCATTGATGTCTCTTCCACGTCGTCGAAGTATCCTTTCATCACGACGTCTCCCTTGACCATGATCCTGCCGACCTCTCCCGGCATGCAATCTTCGCCCGTCTCATAGTTCTCTATCCTCACACGTATGTTGGGAAGGACCTTGCCGACGCTTCCCGGTCTGTTGTGCTCGGGGGTGTTCGTAGAGATCACCGGTGATGTCTCGGTTGTGCCGTATCCCTCGTAGAGCACAAGCCCGTGTTTCCTCAGGAACTCCTGCCTGAGGGCATCCGGACATTTGTCTGCACCGCACACGGTGATTCGAAGACTGGCGAAGTCTCCCGGCTCGGACTTGCGGAGGTATCCCCACAAGAAACTGGGCGTACCCACCATCATGGTGGGTCTGTGCTGCCTGATGATCGAGCATACGGCCTTGTAGTCGATGGGATTTGCATGCGATACTATCGTCGTGCCGTGATAGAGGGGTGTCCAAAGGTTCACGGTCAGGCCGAACACGTGGAAATACGGAAGGTTGGCGAGGATGACGTCCTTTTCGGATATGTCGACAACACGACTGAAGCCTTCGATGTTTGAAGAGATGTTCCGGTGGCTCAACTGCACTGCCTTCGGGTCCTTCTCACTGCCGCTCGTGAGGAGGATTACCGCATCGTCATCGTCTCTACCACCATGCATGGTCCTGATGAGCATCGGGAGAGGGAGCTTCGCCCTGAGGGCGGCCTTGGCCTTGTCTGCGATGGTGACGGTAGTGAGCACGTCCTCTATGCAGACCATGCCCTCGATCAGCGGGCAGTCGATCTTTTCGAGGAGCGCTCTGGATGTGATGATCGTCCTCAGCCCGCATTTCCTCTGCGCATACCGGGCATTGAGTGGGGCACCGGTTGAGTAATTGATCATGACCGGTGTCCTTCCGCTCATGAGGGCCCCGAGGATCGACAGGGCGCAGCCGGCCGACGTAGGGATCATGATGCCGAGGAATCCCGGCTCGTATCTCTTGAATTTATCGGCGAGGATGAGAGAACCGATGAGGGCTTGCGCGTAGTTAACCTCTTTGTGGGCACTGCAGTCGATGAAGGCAGGCTTGCCGCCCTGCCGTTTCGCGACTCTTACAAAGTGGTGATGGAGGAGCATCGTTCTCGCCGGAAGGCTCTCAGGCGTCCACTCCTTCACCGCGCGCGAAGCTAAAAGTTCACCTTTAGCTGAGCGCTTACGATGTCGACATGTGCGTCATAGGTACCCTTGAGCCCGCCCCGAAACCGGTCCTCACCCGTCGGGCTCTTGTTGATCTGTGGATCGTCGATAAAAAGGTGCGCATAAGCGACGTCAAGGCTGAACATCTTGGAGATGTTGTAACCTAGGCCGAATGCCGTCCACAGGCGGTAACTGTCGGGAATACGGGGCGTTCTCCGTTGCGCGTTCGGAACAGGCGTCTCGTCATAGGCGACTCCCACGCGAAAGGTCCACGGCGCAGGCTTGTACGTGACTCCGAAAGAGTAACGGTAGCTGTCGTCCCACTTTGTGGTGGTGACGCTGTCTGGCTGTGCAGGATTGTCGAACTTGATGCGCAGTTCATCGAACACGCCCCAATTGGTCCATGTGACATCAGCCATGACCATCCATTCAGGGGAGAACTCGTGGACAACGCTCACTGACAGTGTCTCGGGCAGTGTCACATTCGCAGAAGCCCCGCCGTCTTTGAACACAGGTAAAGGAGCGAGACCGGCGGGAACATTGGTAAAGTTGACATCGCCCTCGAGCTTCTGACGGACACGGGAACGGAACGCGACACCGATGCGGGTGCTCTTTACAGGTTCATAGAGCAACCCTATGTTGTACCCCCACGACCAATCGTCACCCTTGACGTAAGCAAATCCGTCTGACTGCTGAGGTGTGAGCCCCAGTGCGCCGGGTGGAAGGGGGCTAAAGGCGCCGACTGCATCGAGGGCGCCGAAATCGATTGCATTGGAGAGCTTGGCTTTCGCGTACATCGCGTTGATGCCCCATCCCACACTCAGCTTGTCGGTGACCTTGTACGCGACGGAGGGGTTGATATTGATGGTGGTGAGTTCCGAGTTTATCGCATAGTACCGACCCACCCAGCTGTTAGTGTATTCGGTCTTGAGGCCGAAGGGTGCGCCTACTCCCAATCCGAAGGCAAGACGGTCGCTCACTCTGATGGAGTAATAGAAATTGGGCACAACCCTTGTTTCTCCCGCGTCACCGCCGTCTCCGCCAAGGAGGGGCATACCTGTCACCGGCTGCAACACATACGTCGAACCTTCGTTGTGGAACTTGGCGGAGGGCATCACGATGTGACCGGCTAGGATTATCTCGGAACCGGTCAAACGGGTCAGGCCCGCAGGGTTGAAGAAGACCGTGCTGGCGTCCTCGGCGCTTGCCGCGACGCCGGCAAATGCATTTCCCATGCTTTTCACGCCCTGCTCGATGAGGGCGAACCCCGAACCCGATGCGGGGGCTTTCATGACGGACAGGAGCAGCGCCGCCGACATTACCGCAGTGAGACCCAGACCGACGTACCGTTTCATACTCTTCCTCCTCCTCACTGTGTTCTATTATGCAGGTTCTTTTCTTCTTGATGGGCCCGCCGGTGACGCCAGTTGTCCGTGTCCGGCGAACGCCCGTATCTCCGTTGCGGACCGTCAGCGGCCGCTCCCATTATACAGGATTCAGGCGCCCAACTGAAGACCTGCGCGTGTGCGCCACACGGCCAATGAATTCGAGGACAAGGCACTATGAATTGGATCTCATGCGTTCAAAAAAGGATTGGATGTCTCCGGCCTGCCCCGAAATGCGAGCGTATGGTCTACTCCCTGAAACGGTATCCTACCCCCGGGACCGTGAGGATGTATCGCGGTTCTGCGGGGTTTGCTTCGACCTTCTGCCTCAAGTGCTGGATGTGCACGTCGATCACCCTGCTCCACGAGTAAATTCGCTCTTCCTTCCAGAGGTGCCTTTTGATTTCCTCCCTGCTCATCGCCGTACCCCTCTCGGTCATGAGGAGATGAAGGAGATCATATTCCTTCGGCGTCAGGGTGATCTCTCTTCCCCGGACCGTAACGATTCTCCGCTTGAGGTCCATCGAAATCTCCTCTGCCGTGATGACCTGAGATCTGGGCGGACGCGCCCTTCGCAGGCACGCCCGGATACGTGCCAGTAATTCCAGCGTCTCGAAGGGCTTCACGACGTAGTCGTCGGCTCCGCTTTCGAGGCCGATGACCTTGTCCGAGATGGTGTCGCGGGCCGTGAGCATGATGATTGGAACAGCGGGATGCGACTTCCTCAGCATCCGGCATATCTGGGTCCCGTCGCCATCTGGGAGCGTGAGGTCAAGTATGATCAGGTTCGGGAGTCCGGCGTCGATGACTTTCTTTGCCTCCGCCCAGGACCCGGCGGTGCGGACGGCGTAGCGGTGCAGTTCCAGGTTTGCCTTCAGCACCTGAAGGATGTCAGGGTCGTCGTCTATGACGAGGATCGTTTCATCCATGGGCAAAAGGCTTCGGCTTCACTGCAATCACGACATGCCAGCAGGGCGTGACTGTAGGGTCATCCCCTCTGCCTCTGCACTTCCGCTTTCAGTTTGCTCCTCGTGTTCCGACGGGAGGTCCGGCGGGGCGACCAGCGGCAGAGTGATGAAGAACCGGGCTCCACTGCCGCCGCTGCTATCCACCCCGATAGTTCCGTCGTGCGCTTCAATGATTGTCTTGCAGATTGCGAGGCCGAGGCCGACTCCCTGACCCGCCCCCTTCCTGAAGAACTTCGCGAAGATTCGCTCCCGGTCCTCCGCGGCTATGCCGGGGCCCTCATCGCACACCTCGACTGCGGCCCGGTTCCCCCTGGCGTAGGATTCTATCACGATGCTTCCGCCTGGGGGGCTGAACTTCATGGCGTTGGAGAGGAGGTTGATGAGGACCTGCCTGATTCTGTCATCATCTGCCCGGACACGAAGACCTGGTACAAGCGACATTCCGAGGGAGAGCGACTTATCTGCAGTGCTGAACTGAAAGTACGCGACCGTCTCTTCAATTATGAGAGCGAGGTCGATATCATTGAAACTGAGTTCGGAAGTGCCTGTTTCGATCCGCTCGATGTCGAGCATGTCGTTCACCATCCGGATCAGGCGCTCGGTGTTCTTGCGTATGACTTCGAAGAAGACCTGCAGTTCATGTACACAGGCATCCCGGTCCACCGCGGACGGGAGTGCCGACAGTTTGGTGGAGAGATAATCGATGGCTCCCTTGATGGAGGTGAGGGGAGTTCTGATCTCGTGAGACGCGCGGGCGACGAAGTCCGATTTCCTCAGGTTTGCCGCACTGAGGAGTCTGTTCGCCTCGGTGAGTTGTGCGTTCGCCTCCTCGAGGCTTCTCGTTGCGTCTTGCACCCGCAAGTTCAGGGAGTCGTGGTACTGTGCGAGTGTCCTCGTCATGTCGGCGAAGGCGTGTGAGAGGTCCTCGAACTCGTCTCCCGTTCGAAGCAGGTGAGGAGTTGTACGCTTATCCTGGGAGAACTCGGTGATGGAGGACTTGAGGCGCCTCAAGGGCGTCAGCACGAGCACCTTCATCATGAAAAACATCGACCCGATCAGCGTGAGGGTTATGACCGCCGCAGCGATACCCATTCTGACCCTGTTGGCCGAAATCTCTGCAAGGGTCTTTTCGACCGGGACCACCACGCTTATGGCACCCCGCACATCTCCGACCTTATACCCCTGTGTCGCGTGGCAGGAGAGACAGGCCTCCTCTACGGAGAGAGGCGCGATGTACCTGAGGTAATGGGCATCTCCGATCCGCTCTACGGCAAGGCGCTCGCTCGCCGCTCCCTGATCGAACTGCTCGAGAGAACTCCGCTCGAAATCGTCAGGTGCGTTCTCGGGATTCGTAAGTCTGAGACTCGTGATGTGGAACCAGTACAGGCCCCTCTCTTTCGAGTAGCGGGAAAGGTCCTTTGTCACCATGGCAGGAGTCTTCCGTGTGTATTTCTTGCCTCTCAGGTCTACGATCTCCGACTCCGGGAGGTAGGGACTCGGCTTCGTCCAGGGGAGAGTCTCGACAAAGACGCCGCCGTGGTCGGCGATCCAGCTTCTGGTGATCACTATCTGCGTGAAGAGCGCGCGCGCCTCCCGTTCAACCTGCTCCATGATGAGCCGCTCCTGCTTCCGTGCGAGCACGTAAAAGGACACGCCGAGGGCCACTGCCAGGATCAGGCTGCACCCGAGAACAAACTTGAGGCTCAGGCCGGGTGCGGGAAAGTGTGGTTTCTTCATCACGCGCACAGTCCTTGTTTCTCGTGGCCTCAAGTATATATCAGTGGCGTGTCGGCTGTCTCTCCCGGGATCTCTGATGCGCAGCCAGGAGACGTTGTGGAACACTACAGTGGTGTCAACCGAGTCCCTCAGCACCCTGCCATGAACCGGCACGTTTGACCTTGCAGTTGAGCAGGGAGCGCCTCAAAGCATCTATGAACGCGACGAGATATGATTCAGAGTGCGGTCTTGCCGGGTCCATGACAAGCGCGGTTTGAAAAGTTCCGTTATACGGCGGGCTGGAGATGAACAACATACAGCTCATAGAATCTTTCCGGCATCTCTGCATTGCCATGAATGGGTCTGCTTTGTAACGTTAGGCTTGTTTTGTGGGCTATAGTCGCAAATGCCGTGTGATATAATGAAGCTTTGGAAATCTCCCGCATTCCCGCGCGGAAACAACGAAGGAGAGAGGTGGCTGATGGCCGATGAGCATTCTTTCGACGTCGTGTGTAACGTCGATCTGCAGGAGGTCTCCAACGCAGTAAATCAGGCGGTGAAGGAGATCGGCCAGCGTTTCGACTTCAAGGGAAGCAAGAGCGACATCGAGTTTGACAGGGACAAGGCGCTCATCAAGCTCGCATCCGATGATGAGCACAAGCTGAAGAGCGTCATCGAAGTGCTCCAGTCAAAGCTCGTGAAGAGGGACGTTTCTCTCAAGGCGCTTAACTATGGAAAGATAGAGGAAGCTACGGGAAGCACCGTGAGACAGGTCGTCACCCTGCAGCAGGGCATTCCCCAGGAGAAGGCGAAAGAGATGGCGAAGATGATAAAGGACATGAAACTCAAGGTCACTGCGGAGATACAGAAGGACCAGGTGAGGGTGAGGGGGAAGAAGCTTGACGACCTCCAGGCGATCATCGCCCGTCTCAAGGAAAGAGACTTCGGCATACCTCTTCAGTTTACAAACTACAGGTGACGGTGAGAAGTATGGTGTCAGGCAAATGCAGTGGTAAGAGGGGCAGGGAGATCATGGAGCGTGAGAGCGACGTTGCCTCTCTCATGAGCGGTCTTCATGACCTCAGACATGTTCTGGAACCCAAGACCGTAGCTGTTGTCGGGGCTTCACGGCAGCCCGGGAGCGTGGGCTATTCGATACTGCAGAACCTGCTGCGCGGGAACTTCACCGGCGTGGTATACCCGGTAAATCCGCGTGCCCATGCTATCTGCGGCGTGCGGGCATATCCGAGCGTGCTCGACGTCCCCGAGAGTGTGGACCTCGCTGTCATTGCACTCCCCGCATCAACGGTGCCCGACGTGATCGCGCACTGCGGAGCGAAAGGTGTCAGGGACGCGATCGTGATCTCTGCGGGGTTTAAGGAAACGGGAAGCGAGGGAGCGAAGCTCGAGGAACAGGTGAAAGCGATCGCCAGGTCCCACGGAATCGGTATAGTGGGGCCAAACTGTCTGGGCGTCATCAACACCGATTCATCGGTCCTTCTCAACTCCTCCTTTGCGAAGGAGATGCCACGGACAGGCAACATAGCCTTCATCAGCCAGAGCGGCGCCCTCTGCACGGCCGTGCTGGATTATGCGAAGGGGCAGGGGATAGGCTTCAGCAAAGTCGTGAGTCTCGGCAACAAGGCGGATATCAATGCGAACGACTTCCTCGCCTATCTCTGGCATGACCCCCAAACCCAGGTGATCCTCCTCTACCTCGAGGACATCATCGAGGGATGGAACTTTCTGCGGCTCGCGAGGGAGATCACCGGTGAGGGCACACATCACAAGCCGGTGCTTGCACTCAAGTCGGGGAGGACACAGGCGGGCGCACGCGCGGCCGCCTCGCATACCGGCTCGCTCGCGGGGAGCGATGAGGTGTACGAGACGATATTCACCCAAGCTGGTGTTATAAGGGTCGACACCGTGGGTGATCTCTTTGACTATGCGCGGGCCTTCTCGAGCCAGCCCCTCCCGAAAGGCCGCCGCACAGCGATCATTACGAACGCCGGCGGTCCGGGGATCATGGCGACAGACGCCTGCGTGAGGTATGGCCTCGATGTCCCCCAGTTGAGCGAGGCAACGGCCGGTTCTCTCAGGGAGAGGCTCCCATCGAGCGCTTCGGTGCACAACCCCGTCGACCTGATCGGGGATGCGCAGCATGACCGATATGAAGCGGCCCTTGGATCGGTGCTTCAGGATCCTGGCGTGGAGGCGGTCATCGTTCTTCTCACACCGCAGGCCATGACCGACATAGAGAGCACGGCGGCGGCCGTTGCCGAGCTGGCGAAGGACAATGAAAAACCGGTGCTCTGCAGTTTCATAGGGACCGCCGACGTGGCGGTGGGCTCGCGGATTCTCCAGGAGAACGGCGTTCCCTGTTACACGTTTCCAGAGGATGCTGTCCGGGCCCTCTCTGCCATGACCCGATACAGGGAGTGGGTCACCCGGCCCCGCACGCCAGTGCGCACGTTCGAAGCGAACGCAGAGCGCGCCTGCGTGCTCCTCACCGAATCGACAAGGAACAGGCAGGGCTTCATCCCCGAGGATGCGGCGCTTGAGGTGCTTGAGAGTTACCACTTTCCGGTTCTGCCTTGGGGGATGGCTCGGTCGCCGGAAGAGGCGATTGCCCATGCCGACAGGATCGGGTATCCCGTTGCACTGAAGATCGTCTCTCCGGAGATTGTGCACAAGTTCGACATCGGCGGGGTGAGGCTCAACCTCGGGAACGGCACGGAAGTCGGGCAGGCTTTCGCTGCGATGTGCGACTCGATCAGGACGCTTCAGTCGGATGTGACGATAGAGGGAGTGCTGGTGCAGTCCATGGCGAGGAAGGGAAGAGAAGTCATCATCGGCATGAAGCGGGATCGGCAGTTCGGTCCGCTCATCATGTTCGGTCTTGGCGGCATTTATGTGGAGACCCTTCGCGATGTCACCTTCCGACTCGCCCCGGTACGTGAACTGGGAACCCTCCGAATGATCGACGGCATCAGATCCTACAAACTTCTCGAGGGTATGCGCGGGGAACCACCTGCTGATATCGGCATGATCGCCGAGTGCATCATGCGGCTCTCCCAACTGTGTATCGAGCAGGATGGAATCGACGAGATCGACATCAATCCCCTCATCGTATATCCGAAAGGTGAGGGCGCTTTCGTGGCAGATGTGCGCATTGCAGTAGGAGAAACCGCCTGAGCACCGCCCGCAGGGGGACGCAACCGGAGAGGATGCCCGCCCTCAAGGCGGTTCTCGACAACTTCTACCGCGATTACCCTTTTCAGGAGAGGATCTCTTACGACCCCATAGCATTCCCGCGTCACTACCGAAGCCCCGCTGACAGCGAGGTCGCCGGATTCATTGCGTCCTGCTTCGCGTATGGAAAGGTCGATCTCTTCAGGCCGGTGGTCAGCGGGATCCTGTCCGCGATGGGCAGCAGCCCTCATGCCTTTCTCCTTGGTTTGTCGCTGAGGCGGCACCGCAGACTCTTTTCGGGAATCAGCTACCGTTTCAACACAGAGGCTGACGTCGCCTGCCTCATCTACATGCTCGCCAAGGTCCTTCGGAAGTATGGCAGCATCGAGGCTCTTTTCAAACTCTACTACAGTGATGGAGATGCTGACATTCGCAACGGTCTGACGGGTCTCGTGAAGGGCTTTCTCGACGTGGACACTTCCGTCATCTACGGGGGCGACCTGAGACCCGGCGGGCTTCTTCAGTTCTTCCCCCTGCCCGAAAAGGGGAGTACCTGCAAGAGAATGAACCTCTTCCTGAGGTGGATGGTGCGGGACCGTGACATCGATCTGGGGCTCTGGAAAGGGATACCCAAGAACAAGCTGGTGATCCCGCTGGACACCCACATCGCCCGAGTGAGCAAGTGC
>JBLMXV010000130.1:0-28257 GCA_050257935.1 Chloroflexota bacterium | reverse complement strand
CGATACGGTCTGCCATGTTCGCCCTGTCGTAAGCCTCAGCCGTGGTCGTTCCGTACGCCACGCCGCAGGGATTGTTATGCTTCATGATGGAGGCTGTGGGCCTGTCGGAAAGAAACTTCACTATGTTAAGGGCGTTGTCGAGATCGGTGAGGTTGGTCTTGCCCGGGTGCTTTCCTGCCTGGATCATATCCGCCTCGGAGATGCTGCTCACGAGCCCGTTGCCGGGATCGATATACGCGCAGCCGCCGAGAACAAGGTTTCCGTTCACCAATTCGTACAAGGCCGCCTGCTGATCGGGGTTCTCGCCATAGCGGAGCCCTTTCTCTATAAGCTCCCCCGTCTTCTCGTCGGGGATCTTCCAGGCCCTTTTCCTGTACACAAGAGTGTGCCCCCCGAAACCGATCGTCATCTCGTCGGGGAAATCGTCCTCCATGATCGTCCTGTACATCTTCTTGAGCTCTGACATCTCGGCCTCCTTTGCTGGGGCTCGGAAGATCTGTGGTTCTCTCGAGCCTCGGTGACTAAAGACGCACAATCATACCAGAAGCGAGTCGGACGACGAAAGAGAACCAAGCGTTCGCGCATCTCCCTTGGGTGCTTATCTGTCCTACGACCGAGTGACAGCGTACGGTCTTCTCAGGAAGAGAGTGAGGACAATTGCGAGTGCCGCGAAGCCAGCGGCCATGAAGAAGCTGCTCGTGAAGCTATCCGTTCTCTCGGCCAGAACCCCCGCGATGGCCGGGCCCGTGATCTGCCCGAAACCGAAGATGAAGGTGACGAACCCGAATGCCCTTGCCGCCTGCCGCGGTCCGAAATGGTCACCCACCGTGGCAGCCATAATAGAAGGGATGCTCCACGCCACTATGCCGTACAATGCTATCGACAGGTAGAGATACACGCCGGGCATGCAGCAGGCCATGAGGAGATACGATGTCATCTGGAACGCGAAGACGACTATGAGGCCTGCCTTGCGGCCGATCTTATCCGAAAGGGTGCCGAATACCGGACCCGAGAAGAGACTCAGGAAGCCCACGAGCGACCAGAGATTGCCCGCAGCTGCCTCGGTGAACCCCCGCTCCTTCACGAGGGCCGTCACCACAAAGGTCGCATAGATGACGTATGTGTATCCGAACAGGAAATAGATCGAGCCCAGGTGATAGATGAGTCCCCGCCGGTAGATGTTCTCTTCCGCGTAAGCAGCGAATCCTCCGGAAACGCGGCTTCCGCCGGCGGTATCGCCCGTGCCAATAGATTCGAGGCCTTTCTCTTCCGGCCTGTCCCTAATCAGAACGAAACAGATGAGAGCGACCACTGCCGTGATGCTGCCGAGGATGAGCCATGAGGTCCTCCACCCCTCCGGCCCTTGCATTTGATTGACGAAAGGAATGAACTTCCCCGCAAAGATGATGGCGAAGCCGCTTCCTATGACAACGAATCCCGCCGCCCTGCCCCTTATCCGACTCGCAAACCACGAGGAGACGAGGGCCATGATCGGGACGTTCGAGGCGCCGCTGGCCACGCCGGTGAGCGCGTAGACGACGAGGAGGTACAGGAAGCCCTGAGCCCTGCTCGAGAGGACCATCGTTGCGCTGACGGTCAGCAGCGCAGCGAAGATCAGCCTCCGCGCACCGATCCTGATGGCCCAGACTCCGCTGAAAAGAACCCCGGCCAGATAGCCGATGAAATTTCCGGTGCTGACGAGACCCATCTCCGTGTAGGTGAGACCCAGGGAGGACGCCATGGATGGGAGCAGCATTCCGAGGGCAAAGCGGCCAAAACCAAGGCAGGCGAAGATGCCGAGGGTCCCTGCACCGACGATCACCCAACCGTAGTGAAACGGAAGACCCCTGCCGGGCCGTCTGCCGCGAAACGATCTGGGGACGTTGTCTGCCAGAGACCGAGCCCCTGCTACTGCGCAGGGACAAGGACGAGGTCGAATATTGCCTCGGTCTTTCCCTTGGCGGGATAGTGCTGCGTGACGAGGGTCTCGAACCCCTTGGCGGAGACCCGCAGATGGATGTGAGGCGGCCTGCCGGCATAGGCCGGCGGGAAATTGCTCTGGAACCGGTAGCTGCCTGATGCATCGGAAAAGACGATAGCACGGTAGTCATCGCCGTATCCGCCATCCGGGCCTGCAAGCCACAGTTCAATGCGCGCGCCCTTCACGGCTGAACAGTCGGCTGAGGACCTCACCATACCCATTAGGACGTACCCCTTGCCGACGGATTCACGTTCAGGTGCGCCCGCCTTGTAGAACGGGCCAAGGGCGTCCGGTTCAGTAGGAGTGCAGGCCGCGGCGAAGATAGGCCGGGGAATGAAGGCAGCAAGTACAATAAAAGAAAGCGTTATCGCCGCCAGACACGCAGAGTGAAACAAGGGGCTAAGGTTAGAGCGCGCATGCATCAGTATTTCACCATAATGCCGTTCAGCTCTTTTTTGGTAACGTCCGGCCACCGCTTCAGAGTCCAGTTGCCAACCCAGGCCTTAAAGAGTTTCAGGTTCTTCTGCCTTTCCTCGTCGGTACCGCCCAGGTTCTGATACATGTTGCCGGGCTTGCCGTCCTTCGTGTTCTTGCCGTCGTCGAGCCTCCTCATGAGGGCGCCTGTGTCACGCCAGGCTGTGAACTGAACAAGGTGGGCATAGGTATCCATACGCGGTCCCTTGAACTGCGCTGTGTACTTGTCTTTCTCCTTCTCGAAATCCCCATATTCGGGTGAATCGGCGCCATGACACCCTGTGCAATGCATATCGAAAACAGGTTTGATGTGGGTTGTATACCGCACCTCCTGGCCATGAGCGGATAACACCATTCCCCCCCAAAAAAGGCAGATGAGACACACGACTCGCTTCATTCTTCCTCCCCACAGTCGTTCTTCTATTTTGCTTATTATAGCGCAAACATGGCAATGAGGAGTCCTCATGAAGCACAGACTGTAAGCTAAGCAGTTCTTACGGCATGGCGGAGCAGAGCGGAGCGCCTCCAATCCTTTCTGAATGCGATGAGGTTCAATTCAGAGTGACGTGTCCTCGAATTCACTGGCGTGTTGTGCGACAGTTCCCTCAAGGGTGGTGCGATGAATAAGGCATAGCGCAGAAAGGTTTCCGGCATCTCCGCCCTGTCCCCATGCAGCGTTCTCCAGGCAACAAGAAGGTAACGTCACACCCATGGTCATTCCCGCTTGATGGTCATCCTTCCTCACGGCGCGGACGGATGCCGTCCCGTCATGACTCGTTCGACGATGACTTCCGCCCTGTAGTATACTTGCCATCATGAGCGGCCTAGTCCTCTGGATCACCGGGCTGCCCGGGAGCGGCAAGAGCACTGTCGCAGACGGTATCAAGGAACGCCACCCGGAGTTCGTCATCCTGAGGATGGACGAGTTGAGAAAGATCGTGACTCCGCACCCGACTTACTCCGAGGAAGAACGGGACACCGTGTACAGGTGCATCGTGTATGTCGCTGAGACGCTTTCGGGTCTAGAGCATGACGTGATCATAGATGCAACCGGCAACATGAGGAAATGGAGGGAGCTGGCACGCAGCAGGATCTGGGACTTTGCCGAAGTGTACCTCAAGTGTGATGTTACGACCTGTGTGCAAAGAGAGGGAGCTCGCCTCGAACGACGGGGCGCCCCTAGAGGCGTGTACGAGAAAGGCAAGGCCGGCTGGCCGGTGCCTGGCGTTCAGGCACCTTACGAAGAGCCGCTGAACCCCGAGATAATCATTGAAACCGACAGGATCGGCCCGTCTGAGGCTGTGACGCAGATAAGCAGATTCCTCCACAGGAGGCGCCATGGATAAGTTCTTTTTACACAAGGATGACACCGCTCTCGTGATCGTAGACATCCAGGACAAGCTCGCCACGGTGATGAAGGTGCGAGACGAGGTAGTCAAGAACTGCCTTCACCTGATAGAGCTTGCCCGGGTACTGCGCCTGCCTCTTATCGTCACCGAGCAGTACCCGAAAGGATTAGGTCCGACGGTGGAGGAGATCCGAGGGGCGCTGCCCGATCATAAGCCCATCGAGAAGCTCACCTTCAGCTGTTGCGAGGAACCCCGTTTCCTTGAGGAGATCAGGGGGCTGAAAAAGAGGAACATTGTGCTGACCGGGATGGAAACACATATCTGCGTGCTCCAGACCTGTCTCGGACTGCTGAAAGAGGGGTTTCATGTCCACGTGGTGAGCGATGCCGCCTGCTCGCGCACGAAGATGAACTGGAAGACAGGGCTCCAGTTCATGCGCGATGCCGGCGCCGTCGTCACCTCGACAGAAACGGTGCTGTTCCAGCTGCTCAATGTGGCAGGCACCGAGGAGTTCAAGGCGATAGCGAAGAGGATCAAGTAAAGCCTCACGCAGGCAATACGGGGCATCAGCGCCGCCGCGGCATGCGCGCGTTCTTCGGCGGCTCCTCCCTGACGCCGACCGCGAGCATCCTCTGCCGGAGTTCCTTGATCCTGTCCCGCAATACTGCTGCACCCTCGAAGTCGAGCGTCCTGGCCGCTTCCTTCATCTCGGCCTCCAACTTCCTGATGACGTCTTCGCTCACCTCATATCCTGAGACCTCTTCGGCAACGGCCGCTGCGCTGAAGTAGTCAGCCTCGTAAATCGAACTGAGGATGTCCTTGATCTGGCTCTTCACCGTCTCGGGGGTGATATGCATGGCGCTGTTGTACTCCGCCTGCAGTCTCCTCCTCCGCTCTGTCTCAGCCATAGCGCGACTGATGGAGCGGGTAACAGTGTCGGCGTAAAGGATCACCTCTCCGTTGATGTTCCGTGCCGCCCGCCCTGCGGTCTGTATCAACGACCTCTCCGACCTGAGAAACCCCTCTTTGTCGGCGTCGAAGATGGCGACCAGTGAGACTTCCGGCAGGTCCAACCCCTCCCTCAGCAGGTTGACTCCTATGAGGACATCGAATTTGCCGAGCCTGAGGTCGCGCATGATATCGATGCGCTCGAGCGTATCGATATCGGAGTGAAGGTAACGGGCCTTTACCCCGAGGTCGGTATAGTAGTCCGTGAGGTCCTCGGCCATCTTCTTCGTGAGGGTCGTCACAAGCACGCGCTCACCGCTCTCGGCCCGCCGCCTGATCTCGCCAAGGAGGTCTTCCACCTGTCCCTTCACAGGCCTCAGGACCATCCTGGGATCGATCAGACCCGTCGGCCTGATCACTTGCTCCACCACTCTCCCCCGCGCCTTCTCCATCTCATAATCCCCAGGCGTGGCGGAGACATAAATCGTCTGACGCACCCGCTTTTCGAACTCCCCGAACTTCAGAGGCCTGTTGTCGAGGGCGGAAGGAAGCCTGAAACCGAAGTCGACGAGGGTCTGCTTCCTCGAGCGGTCCCCCTCGTACATGCCGCCTATCTGGGGAACGGTAGCGTGGGACTCGTCGATGATGAGAAGATAGTCGCCGCCCGACGGCCCGCTGAGAAGATAATCGATGAGCGTATGAGGAGGTTCCCCCGGAAGCCTCCCGCTCAGATGCCTCGAATAATTCTCGATTCCGTGACAGAATCCGAACTCCCGCAACATCTCGAGATCGAACCTCGTCCGCTGCTCTATTCTCTGCGCGTAGAGGGCCTCGCCCCTCGCCGCGAAAAAACCGACCCGCTCCTCCATCTCGCGCTCTATCGCCTTCAGCGCCTTCTCGAGCTGAGAGCGCGGGGTAATCCAGTGGCTGTTCGGGTAAAGCGCCAGGCGCTGCAGCCTTCTAATCTTCCTCCCGGTGAGCGGGTCGAACTCTGCAAGGGCATCGATATCGTCACCGAAGAACTCAATCCTTATCGCCTTGTCGAGCGAGAAAGCGGGATAGACCTCGATGATATCTCCTCTCACCCTGAAACTCCCCCTTCTGAACTCGGAGTCGGAGCGCACGTAGAGCATGTCCACGAGCCTCCGGAGGAGCGCGTCCCGCTTGGTCCGCATCCCCTCCTCAATGAACAGGTGCATGCTGAGATAGTCCTCCGGAGACCCTATGCCGTAAATGCAGGACACCGACGCAACCACCACGACATCGGTCCTCTCCAGAATGGACATCGTCGCAGAGTGTCTGAGACGATCTATGTCGTCGTTGATGAGGGCGTCTTTCTCTATGTACGTGTCGGTGGTGGGGATGTAAGCCTCCGGTTGGTAATAGTCATAATAGCTGACGAAGAACTCCACGGCGTTGTCCGGAAAGAGCTCCCTGAATTCGCCGTAAAGCTGCGCTGCGAGGGCCTTGTTGTGGGCGATGACGAGCGTGGGCCTCCGAACCTGTGCGATCACGTTTGCCACGGTAAAGGTCTTGCCCGAACCGGTGACACCGAGGAGTACCTGGTGACTGAGGCCTCTTTCGATCCCTTCTGTCAACTCAGCGATCGCCTTCGGCTGGTCGCCCTTTGGGGTGAAATCCGTGCTTAAGCGAAACGCTGACATTTTTTATGTTAAAATAGCGGTACGGGAAGAGTAAATTCTCCCGACCTTTTCGAACTTTCGACCTCCAATGAACAATGCTGGGTCGGCGATGTTTCACTTCGATGGTACGTGTCCGCCACGCACGCATGACATGAGTCAGAAGAAAGACCGCGTCCATGAGTAGCAGACTGCGCAGGCCTCGGTCAGGAAAGCTCACCTCGCCGCGCCCCCCAATCCATGACATCCATGAGGAGTGCGGAATTTTCGGCATTTACGGACACCCTGAGGCGGCCAACCTTACCTACCTCGGTCTCTATGCCCTGCAGCATCGCGGACAGGAGGGGGCTGGGATATGCTCGTCAGACGGGGACTGCCTCTACATCGAGAAGTCGATGGGCCTCGTCGCGGATATATTCAGTGAAAAGCGCCTCAAGCGCCTCCCGGGTAAGATCGCTATAGGTCACAACCGTTACTCCACCGCAGGTGGGAGCTCCCTGAAGAACGTTCAGCCCCTCATTGCAAACTATGCCCTCGGCACGATTGCCGTCGCCCACAACGGCAATCTCGTCAACGCCGAGAAGCTCCGAGCCGAACTCGAATCACAGGGGGCGATATTTCAGTCAAGCGCCGACAGCGAGGTGATCCTCCACCTCATCGCCCGCTCGTACCACGCCGAGCCGCGTCAGCGCATTGCCGATGCCCTCTCCCAGGTGAGCGGTGCGTTCAGCCTCCTCTTCATGCGGGAGACGGAACTCTTTGCAGTGCGCGATGCCTTCGGAGTCAGGCCTCTCTCGATCGGGAAGGTGGACGGCGCTTACGTGGTCGCGTCTGAAACCTGTGCGTTCGACCTCATCGGCGCCGAGTACATAAGAGATGTCGAACCTGGTGAAATGATCGTCATAAACCAGGAGGGGCTCCACTCGATGCGGGTGCTACCGAGCAACCGCAAGGCTTTCTGCGTGTTCGAGTTCATCTACTTCTCCCGCCCTGACAGCTACATCTTTAACCATGTCTGCGTGAACACGATACGGAAGGAATTCGGCCGGCAGCTCGCCCGGGACGCCCGGGTGGAGGCCGACATCATCATACCTGTCCCCGATTCGGGAGTGCCCGCTGCAATCGGCTACTCGGAAGAAAGCGGCATTCCCTTTGACTTCGGCCTCATCAGGAACCATTACGTCGGCAGGACCTTCATAGAGCCGAAACAAAGCATACGCCACTTCGGGGTCAAGATCAAGCTCAACCCGGTGAGGGACATCCTGCGGGGCAAGCGAGTCGTGGTCGTAGACGATTCCATAGTGAGGGGCACCACCTCCAAGAAGATCGTCAAGATGATCCGGGAGGTAGGCGAGGCCAGGGAGGTGCACATGAGGATATCCTCTCCCCCGACCGTGGGCCCCTGTTTTTACGGCATAGATACGCCCACTAGGCACGAGCTCATCGCGTGGAGCCACATGGTCGAGGAGATCAGGAAGTACATCACCGCGGACAGCCTCTCGTATCTTAACCTTGCGGGCATGAAGAGGATTCTGCCAGACGCAAGCAGTTACGACTTCTGCACTGCATGCTTCGACAACCAGTATCCAATACCCTTCCCCGAAGAGGCAGCGGAACAGATGGAACTCTCATTCGTGTAGGTTTATCAGATGATACGGAAAACCATCAGGTCGGTCTTCCAGGTCAACCTCGGCCTGAAGCAGGGAGAGCGTCTCCTCGTACTCACCGACCGGCCGTCTGTAGCAGAGGTTATCCACGAGTCCGACCTCTGCCGCAGGGAGCGTCTGAGGGACATCGCGATGCTCACCGCGGAGGTGGGGAAGGCGTTCACGAAGAAGATCGTCTATCAAGAATACCCCGCACTTGGAAGCCACGGCATTGAGCCTCCCGAAAACATCTGGCGCCTCGCCTTCGGAGAAAAAACGGTCGAACACTTACGGAAGTCGGGCCTTCTGGAGCCCCTCCTCAGGAAGCAGATCAGTCCCGACGACATTCTCAGGGCGGCTGAGATAGTCAGGAAACACGCCGGGTCCGCAGTTCACGCCATCATCGCCCTCTCGAATTACTCCACGAGCCACACCCGCTTCAGGGACCTCCTCACGAGGATCTGCGGATGCCGGTATGCGAGCATGCCCCTCTTTGACATCACGATGCTCGAGGGTTCCATGAACGTAGATTGGAGGGCGCTCGCGAAGAGGACGAACGCCATCGCGGCGGTAGTGAACAAAGCCGATGCGGTCGAGATACGGACGCCGAACGGCTCCCGCCTCTCACTCTCGAAGCTCGGGCGCAAGGCCCTTTCCGATACTGGAATACTCACGAGAAGGGGGGCTTTCGGGAACCTCCCTGCAGGCGAGGTTTTCCTTGCCCCTGTTGAAGGCAGCGCTACCGGGAAACTCGTTCTCGAGTGGGCGCCGACACGGGCACTGCAGTCGCAGGTCACCCTGACGGTGCGCAACGGGAGGGTAGAAGATGTTGCTGGCAGAGAGCCTTTTGCCGATCTTCTGAAGACGAAGCTCGGCGAGCGAGCTGAGAACAGCAACATCGCCGAGTTCGGCATTGGGACCAATACCATGGCGAAGAGACCGGATAACCTTCTCGAGTCCGAGAAGATCCTCGGAACCATACACATCGCCCTCGGCGACAACAGCTCATTCGGCGGAAAGGTCCAGACTCCCTTTCACCAGGACTTCGTGTTCTTCAAGCCCACGGTGAGGCTGAAGACAACGGGCGGCGCCGAGACCGTGCTGCTTAAGGATGGGATTCTGCAGGTATGAATGCGACCGATGCCGCCGTGGTGTATGTGACCGCACCTAATGAGGATGAAGCTGTGAAGATAGCCCGGGCAGTGGTCGGCGAGGGGCTCGCCGGCTGTGTCAACATCGTGAAGGGCATCCGTTCCATCTACCTGTGGAAGGGAAAAATCGAGGACGACGCAGAGGTCCTGATGATCATCAAGACAGACGCGTCCCTCTTCAGGCGACTCGCAGCGAGGGTGAAGGAACTGCACAGCTACACAGTGCCCGAAGTGATCGCACTGCCGGTCCTCGACGGCTCTGAGGACTATCTGGCGTGGCTGAAGGAAGTCACGACGCGGTGAAAGACTATCAGCATGTCACCGTCATCTGCAAAGGATTCTGCAGATACTATAAGGACGCCGCCAAAGAAGAAATGAGCTGCGGCACCTTCGAGTTCCTGGCGGCGCACCTCACCGCCGGTGAACTCCGATCCCTGATTCTGCTTGATGGTCACCTGCAGCAGTCGCGGCCCCCTGACTTCACCCATGATGCGGAGATCAGGGAACTGATCTGCGAACGATGCGGCTTCCTCATTGACGGCTGCGATTTCAGGAAAGACCGTTCAGGACCGCCTTGCGGCGGTTATGTCATCGTCGAGAGACTGCTTCCATAACCTTTCCCTTTGCTCACGGCGATTTGCCGGCTCCCCTTCTCCGACCGAAGACCTCTGACCACACATAGAGGACCAACAGCAAGACGAAAGGCATCATACCGAGAATCGGCGAGGATATCATGCCGATTTCGTACAGCATAATCGAGACCTCGAGATCGCCGATGAAAAAAACCGCCAGCGTCTTCATCAGAAAGATCTCCGTGTAGAAAAACTGCACAATCGTCAGCACTATGTAAACAACTGCGGCCGCAACGGGAAAGAGCCAGAACCCGAGAGGCTCGGTCACATGCACCAGGCCCTCGGCCGAAACCTCGATGTCGGCAGGGACGCGGTCCGGAGCTACGTTCACATATTGGAATCCGGCGATCACCATGAGGTTGATGAGGTTGACCGGTATGAGCTCTCTCAAAATCTCTCTTGCCATAGCCTTCGTCGGAACCTCAGAAGATCCTCACCGCCCCGTCACGAACCATTAGCGGCCGGTCACCCGTGACGTCAACAATCGTCGAGGGGAGCCCCCCCGGGGTGACACCGCAATCGATGACAAGGTCGAGGCTGTCGCCCAGATCCTCCAGCACGGCTGCCGCTGTCCGGGCAGGAAGCTGTCCCGAGAGATTGGCGCTTGTGGCGGTTATGGGGAACGCACATGCCCTCGCAAGGGAGAGCGCGAACGAGGGCCCCGGAATCCTCACGGCAACCTTGCTTTCATATACGAGATAGGGGGAGAGTTCCTTCCGCGCTTCGAACAGCAGCGTGAGAGGCCCCGGCCAGAACTTCGACATCAGATCCCTCGCAAGATCCGTCACCGATTCAGCCACCAGCGAGAGGAGCTCCGGCCTTCCGAGGATGAGGGGGAGTGCCTTCTCGTCAGGCCTTTTCTTCAGTTCGTAGACCCGGCGAATAGCCCGAGTCACGTCGTACTTCGCGCCGAGGCCGTAGTACGTCTCAGTGGGATATGCGATAATTCCGCCCGATTCGAGTATTTCCTTCGCCCGGGCGACGGTCTCTTCGCCGTTTTGTTCAACTTGCAGT
The DNA here is from genome assembly GCA_050257935.1 of Chloroflexota bacterium. GTDB lineage: Bacteria > Nitrospirota > Thermodesulfovibrionia > Thermodesulfovibrionales > Dissulfurispiraceae > JBLMXV01. The sequence goes on along the minus strand of JBLMXV010000130.1, from coordinate 17,422 downwards.
TGCATGGCGGAACACAGCATCACCAAATGAAATTTGCAGATCCACTTGACGACTGGAAGTCATATCGGCGCCAAGGTTCAAAGAGAACCTCGGTCACGATGCGCGCTCACGACGTTACCTCTTCTATCGCGTCCCTGATGACCTCCATCAGGCGCGCGAGGTTCTCCACGCCGATGCTCAGCGGGGGCATGATAACCACCACATTGCCGAGGGGCCTTATCAGCACACCCCTCTCGCGGGCCTTGTACGCCACCTTCCAGCCCATCTTATCCTCCCAGGGATAGGGCTCTCTCGAGCCCTTGTCCCTCACGAGTTCAACCCCCGCGATGAGCCCCCGGCTGCGCGCATCTCCCACATGCGGCAATTCATGGACTGCGCTGAGGGCGTCCTTCATCACGGACAATTTCGGCGCCAGATTCCCGAGAGTTCCTTCTCTGTCGAACACATCGATACAGGCAGAGGCTGCGGCGCACGCCAGGGGATTGCCCGTGTACGAGTGGCCGTGAAAGAAGGTCTTCAGTTCACTGAATTCCCCGAGGAAGGACTCGTAGATATCGTCAGTGCAGAGGGTTGCCGCCAGCGGAAGATACCCATTCGTGATCCCCTTGGAGAGGCACATAATGTCGGGCACGACCCTTTCGTGTTCGCAGGCGAACATGGTCCCGGTCCTGCCAAAACCCGTGGCGACCTCGTCGGCGATCATCAGGACCCCGTAGCGGCTGCAGAGTTCGCGGACTCCCCTGAGGTATCCCTCGGGGGCTACGATGATTCCGCCCGCAGCCTGGACCAGCGGCTCGAGAATCACAGCCGCTATCTCCCCCGAATGCGATTCAAGGATGCGTTCCATCTCGCCGAGGCAGGCGAAGGCACATTCCGATTCGTTCTTGCCAAGTTCGCAGCGGTAGCAGTACGGCGAAGGCGCCTTGTAAGTCTTGAATAGGAGAGGACCGAAGACCTGGTGGAAGAGATCTATGCCCCCCACGCTCACCGCGCCGAGGGTGTCTCCATGGTATCCGTTCTTCAGGCAGAGAAAGGCGGTCTTGCCGGTTATCCCCAGGTGGACCCAGTACTGGAAGGCCATCTTCAGCGCAACCTCCACCGCCGTCGAGCCGTTGTCAGAATAGAAGACCTTCGTGATCCGGGGACTGAGTCCCCCAAAGGACCTGTCGGTAAGGCCGATAAGCTTCTCGGCAAGCCTGACAGCGGGAACGTTTGTAAGCCCGAGAAGCGTCGTGTGAGCGACCTTATCGAGCTGTTCCCTCACCGCATCGTCAAGCTCCTTCTTCCGGTGGCCGTGAACGGAGACCCACAGTGAGGAGACACCGTCGAGATACCATCTTCCGCGGGCGTCCTTCAGGAAACAGTCCCTGCCTTCAACGATGATGACAGGAGCCTCCTGCACCCAGTCCTTCATCTGAGTGAAGGGATGCCACACAAACCGCCTGTCAAGGTCTTCGATGCGTGCTATTTCGTCAAGATGGCTCATATATCAGACATGGGGGAATTCTCATGATTCTTGATATTCTATCATAGGGGAATCGAAGCGCTTCGCCACTACAAGCCCTCGTTCACGATCTGATGTCTGTGCATTGGGCCATCAGGGTGGAGGCGGCTCAAGGCCTTTGCAAAGCGACAAGATTTCCTTTGACACTTCCTGCATCCTGCAAACACCAGCAGCGTTTATGCTTCAGGCTGGAACACGCTTTGTGGAAAAAGGCATCGGTATCGCCCGGAATGTCCTTTCGCCACCCCCACCCTGATTCACGGCTCGCTGTGCTCCACTGCTCGCGACGAGGAGTACCGGATGGAGCGACTCGGTCTTTTTCGGTAACAGCTCTCGGCGAAGCGAAGCGTGAAACAGTCTCGAGTGTCCGAACCCGCAGGGCGAGTTTCGAGACTGTAGCGCAGCGAGCATAGAGATGTCGAAAGAGACCACCGGAGCAGAAGCCGGTCTCCTCGACGGGCAACTTCCGCGGCATCAGGGCGGAGGCGGCTCAAGTACAAGAGCGTCAGGTGTCCCCTACCTTTGCGCTGCGCAGTGAGATATACTATCCGAGTATGGCCTCCGTACTCTCACACGCAGTCGTAGGTGTCGCCGCGGCGAGCATAGGCGCAGCCAAAGGTGCCCCAGCCAGGTTTTGGGTGCTCTCTGCCATGTGTGCCGTCTTGCCTGACGCCGACGTTCTCGCCTTCAGGTTCGGCATGTCTTACGGAGACATGTTTGGGCACAGGGGGTTCTTCCATTCTCTGCTTTTTGCCTTCTTCATCGGGGTGCTCACAGTGACTCTCTTTTCAAGAGATGAGCAGATCCTCTCTCAAAAGTGGCTCCTCCTATGCGGATATTTTTCTCTCGTCACCGCCTCCCACGGCATTCTTGACGCCTTCACAAGGGGCGGGGCGGGCGTGGCCCTACTGGCCCCTCTCGACAACACGCGGTACTTCTTCCCCTGGACTCCCATCGCTGTCTCGCCGCTTAGCCTCAGAGCGTTCTTCAGCGGCTGGGGCTTACGGGTGCTATCGAATGAGTTTTTCTGGATCTGGATTCCATCGGCCGTGGTATTCATCGGGGGCAGGATGGCTCAATACGGCAGGCAGTGAGTCCCTTTCCTCTCACTATTACTTCACACATATTCATCAATCCGTCTAAGTCAGCGCGGGGGGTGGCGATTCTTCGCTGACACTCATCACTGACACTGTCACCCTTGTACTTGAGCCGCCTTCGCCCTGACACCGTAGCAACTGCATATATAAGCCAGCCTGCTACCTGATCAGATGGACGATCTCCGCGGAAAGGGCATCGCCCCTAATCCTCAGAAGCGCGACCGTCACGGGAAGATCGAAACGTCGCGGTCCCGCGCTGCCGGGATTCAGATACAGGACGCCGTCCCTGTGCCTGACCGACGGCCGGTGGGAGTGGCCGCTAATCACGGCTCCGAATCCTGCTGCGGCGGGGTCCAGGTCCAGTGCGCTGAGGTCATGGAGTACATACAGGCGCACTTTGCCCGCCTGAACCACTTCCGTGCGGGAAAGTGCATAAGACCAGGCATCCCCGTCCATGTTGCCACGCACTGCCACCACAGGTGCTATGTCCCGCAGCTGCTTCAACACATCCGGTGACCCGATATCACCGGCGTGGACGATGCGCTCAACGTGATGAAGAACACGTAAAGCCTCCGACCGCAACAGGCCGTGAGTATCAGAGATCACCCCGATAACCGATTCTCTCTCATTCGTCCCGCCTGACAACTTCGATCGTTCCTCCCAAGGGTCGCTGTCAGTCATAGTAGCAGAAGTCCGGTATTTGAGGTGAGGAGGATGAGGAGATATTGTTGTGTTGATCGAGCAGCATGTGTTGACACCGCTGAGGGCCGATGTGTTATCATATTAAGTTTTGTGCCGCTGTCGAGCCTTTAGAGGCATCCCCGCCCTCGAGTGCGAATCCCGACAGGGAAAAGTCAGGGGGAAAGTCGTGCGGATAGACAGAAACAAGAAACGTGAACGTTTCTCTGAAAAAAACTGCGTAGCAGAAAGGAGGGAAGATCATGGCAGAGAAGGTGAAGTCGAAGACGGATGTAGCCGCAAGGGCTGAAAACAAGAGCAAGGGTCAGCTCTGCAGCCTTTGCGGGAACAAGGCAGACGTCGTCCTCGCCGTTACCCCATCGGGTAAGAAGAGGATGAGACGTCTTTGCTGCGAGAACTAGTCTTTTCGGCCTGAGGCGGCGTTCCATCGCTGCCTCAGGCCATCGCCAATGTGAATAGTCCAGTGCCGCCAGTCCTGCCACACACCTACGGGTCACCCTTTCGACGCCTGATGCGTACCTCACAGTTGCATTTCGGAGCGGGGCCAGCGCCTCCAATCCTTCTAATGTGCTGATGCGATCCATGATGGGGTCTCGTGGAATTCACCCTGCCGTTTGAAAGCAGAACATCTCCGCACTGTCCCATTCAGCGCTTTTTACAATGCCAGGGTTTATCTGAAATGACGAGGGACTACCGTAGCCTTGTGTGGTAAAATAGAAGCTATCGATCACACGTCTTGCCTGAATCAGGAGGCATATGGAACATTCTGCGATACAGTTGATCCTCCAGGCCGGCTTCGTCGTCAAGGTAGTCCTGGCGATCCTTCTTTTCTTCTCGATCGTCTCCTGGACGATCATATTCTACAAGTGGCGCTACTTTTCAAAGGCTGACAGCGAGACTCATGACTTCACCCGCGTTTACAGCGCGACGCGGAGCCCGAAGGAGCTGTTCACCGCCTCGCGGAGGTATGTGGTCAGTCCACATGCAAATCTCTTCAGGTCCGTGTTCTCTGAAAAGACATACACCGAGAGGGACGAACTCAAACGCATGCTGCGGCGCTATGCAACCCTGGAGTCGGCGAGGCTGGAGCGTTACCTTAACTTCCTTGCCACCACCGGCTCGACGACCCCATTTATCGGTCTCTTCGGAACAGTGTGGGGCATTATGAACTCCTTCAGGGGAATCGGGGCCGCAGGGTCTGCTTCACTGGCCATAGTCGCCCCCGGTATTGCCGAGGCGCTTATCGCCACCGCGGTCGGCCTCGCGGCAGCTATCCCTGCTGTCGTGGCTTACAACTACTTCCTCAGCAGGGCAAATCGAATGATCATCGCCATGGAGGATTTCTCAGAAGAACTGGTCGATTATATTCTCAAGGAGTAAAAGCCATGAAACCAGTGAGACAGCGGACGGCGATGTCCGAGATCAACGTTACCCCACTTGTGGACGTGATGCTCGTGCTCCTCATCATCTTCATGGTGACTGCACCACTGCTGCAGCAGGGTATCGACGTGAACCTTCCGCAGGCGAAGGGGAAGGAACTGCCCCCCGAGGAGCGGGTTACGATTGCGATAAAAAAGGGGGGACAGTTCTTCCTCAATGACTCCCCGATCTCAAAGGAAACACTGATCAGACGTCTTTCCGCCATGAACAAGCTCAACCCTAATGTCTTTCTCAAAGCTGACAAGGATGTCCCCTACGGACTAGTCGCAGAGATCATGGGCGAGATCAAGGCTGCAGGCATTGAAAAACTCGGAATGATCACCGAACCGAAAATCTCACTCAAATGAAATCGAAGGGTCTTTACCGGGCCTTCAGCGTCTCCGTCCTGCTCCATATCCTCACCGTTGTCACTGCGCTCTTCATTGCGAGCCTCTCGATCGTCCCGAAGGCGCCCATCCCTTATGTCGTCTCCCTTGTGAGCGAATCTCCCGAGATGCCGCGGGCGGCCTCAACGACGGCAGCCAGGGAATCGCCTGCAAAGGTCAGGGAGCCCGCAAATGTCAAAGAGCCTGCAAGGACGAAAGAACCGGAAAAGGCCCCGCCCCGCAAAGAGCCTGCCAAGCCCGCGCCTCAGGTGAAGGAGGCCGCCCCGAAGAAGGAGGACGAGAGCCGGGTACGGGAGATGATAGAGAGCATCCAGGCAAAGAAGCGTCTCGAAAAGGTAGCGGCTCTCCGGAAGATGATAGACGTGGGACCGTCGGCAGCGCAGGTCGCCAAAAATACCCCGTCGGGCACTCCCGAACAGAAGGGCTCCGGAGCCTTGAAGGGTGCAGACTACTACTCCCTCGTGGTGGGTCGCATCAGGCAGCAGTGGGTCTTTCCCGGGAGCATCGAGAGAGATCTCGAGGCGATCGTATCGATCAGCATCGCCCGTGACGGTCGCGTGACGATCAGTAGAGTCGAAAAGAGCTCCGGGAACGCCCTGTTCGACCGTTCGGTGCTCCGGGCGATCAACCTCGCGAGTCCCCTGCCCCCCCCTCCCCAGGAGATGGATATCGGAGTGAGGTTCAGACCATGAAAAGTTGGCGGACATTTCACCGCGCACATCATATCGCTTCAGTAACGTCGCCGACAGGATTGATTGATTGTTCTGTCGGTTCGATCCTTTTCTTACGTGCCGTGTTTTTCGTCCTGCTGCTCGTTCACGGAGGCGTTGATCTCGGATACGCCAAGGCCTACCTTGATGTCACCTCACCCGGTGCCAGCAGGCTTCCCATCGCGATCCAGACCTTCACCGGCAGCAAGGAAGTTTCGAACATCGTCGCCGAGGACCTTACCTTCACGGGGCTGTTTCGCCCTATTGAGGACGCAGCCCAGCCCGAGAGGCCTGACGAACCGTTCAACCCGGCAAACTGGCGGGGTCTCGGGATCGAATTGGTGGTGAAAGGAAGAGTTCAAGCGCCCTTTACCGTAGTTGTCTCTGCCTATGATGTGTCGGAAGGCAAAGAGGTCCTAAGAAAGGAGTATGCGGGATCAAAAGACCTTCTAAGGCCTGTTTCCCACTCCATCGCAAACGACATCTACAAGCTCCTGACCGGGCAACAGGGAGTATTCAGGAGCAGAATCGCATACGTAAACGATAAGGACGCGCGGAAATCCTTCTGGATAATGGATTGGGACGGTTACCGTCAACACGACACCGGCATCACAGGAGGGATTCTCCTCACGCCCCGATGGTCTTCAGACGCCGGCACCATTCTCTATTCGGCCGAAAGGCGCCGCGATTGGGGAATCTTCCTGTATGATCTCGGTTCGGGGAAAGAGAGGAACCTTGTGATGCTCAGAGGACTCAACATGGCAGGGAACTTCTTCCCGGGGAACAGGGAGTTTGTCTTCACCTCTTCCAAGGAGGGGAAATCGGAAATCTACGTGGGAGACGCGGCAACCATGACAGGCAGGAAGATAATTTCGTCACCATGGATAGACGTTTCGCCTTCGATCTCAAATGACGGAAGCCAGATCGCCTTCGTCTCGGACAGATCAGGGACTCCCCAGATTTACGTCTCCGACAGGAACGGGAACGGCGTCAGGAGGATCACCTTCGAGGGCACATACAACACCGCCCCGGCATGGTCGCCAAAGGGAGACAGGATCGCCTTCGTGTCGAGAATGGGCGGAAGGCACCAGATTGTGGTCATAAAGCCCGACGGATCCGGACTGGCCGTGCTCACCGGGAAGGGAAACAACGAGGAGCCAACCTTCTCGCCTGACGGGCGGTACATAGCATTCACCTCCGACAGGGACGGTCCAAAAGGAATTTATCTCATGCGGATCGACGGCGAGGGTCAGAAGAGGATCAGTCCAAGAGGAGTGAAGGCGACCAGCCCGAGCTGGTCGCCTTTGTAAGCGTCACTCTTTGGTGATCTCGTACCTTCCGTTGGGATCGATCTTCACTATTGCGTTAAGAAAACGCGTCTTGTAACCGGCATCCTTCAGCGTGTGGTATGCAAGTTCGGCCCTCACGCCCGTGGTGCAGTGGACTATGATCTCCTTGTCCTTCGGTATCTCGGCAAGGCGCCTCTGGATGTCCTGTGTCGGGATATTCTTCGCGCCTATCAGCATGCCGCTCTCAGCCTCTTCGGTATCTCTCACGTCAAGGATCAACTCGTTCGCCGGCTTCGTCTCGGCGATCCTTTTGAACTCCTCGACCGAGATCTCACCGGGCCTCGGCTTCGGCTCATACACGATCTTTGTCGGCATGTCGCCTGACTCTGTCCTGCCGCCGAGGTTCTTCCACTCCGGGAATCCCCCCTGGAGAATGGTGATGTTCTGGAACCCTCCCCAGATGCTGATGACCTCGAAAGCCTGTATCGCGGACTTCGTGTCGTGAGAGTAGAGAACGATCGGCGCCTTTTTGTCTCTGGGGAACCGTTCATACGCCGCGCTCACCTCGGTCATGGGGATGCTCACGGCCCCGGGGATGTGCTCTTTCTTCGCGTCGCCGGGAGATCTCAGGTCGACGACGATGGTCGGAATGTCAAGCTTGATGCGATCGAGCAGGCATGGGACGCACTCTATGGTGAGCTTGCCGGCCTTTTTCCATGCAGGCATGCCGTCGTGGAAGACCTTCACATTGGTGTAGCCGAGTTTCTCCGCCTTACCGGCAGAGGAGGGACTCAGCCTTCAGGTAGGGCCCTGACAGTAGAAGATCAGGAGTTGGTTCTTGTCCTTGGGGAGCTTGTCCACGTGCTTGTCGAACTCCGCATCATAAATGTTGATCGCACCCGGAATCGCCCCTTCATTGAAGCGTGGCGCGGGCCTCGAGTCGACGATGACCGCATCGCCCTTCTCAACATGGTCAGCCATCTGCTCGACGGTGAGCAGCTTTTCCGGCGACAGTCTTGCGGGCGGCTTTACCGTCACGCTCTCCGCATACACTGCACCGTCCCTGTCGACAAACTTGACCGCGACCTCTTTCTCCTTGGGGATTTTGTGAAGCGGACCGTCCCACCCGATGACCTTGGTGTTGTCGTCGAACTTCACATTCCACACCGCGCCGGCGTTGATCGAGAATGTCTCGGCTTTTTGTGAGACGTTCCCGAGCATTCCCCGCAGGGTCTTGTCCTCAGGCTTGTGGCACTGAGAACATGGCTTGAGGATTCTCGCCTTGTCCGTCTGCGCCGGAGCCACCGTGCCGTATGCGAGCAGGACAGCGAAGGCGAAAGCAAGAATAATGACCTTCTTCATACGACCTCCTTACAATAGAATTCTGCCAAAGGCAGAGAATAATGCACCCCGTGAATTTGCGTCCACATCGCCCCTGGAACGAGCACACGAACGCACGCCCTTGACCAACGCGTTAATTCTAATGTTAAATAGTGTTAATTGTCAATTTAATGGTTTGCGCTGTGGAAACATTCTTCAAAGACACCGAATTCGTCAAGAGCGTCCTGGAAACCATGGCAGACGGACTGATGGTGGTAGGCAGGGATGGCGCAATCCTGTACTTCAACCCCGCTGCGGAGGCTATGACCGGGTACCGCGCCGAGGAAGTCGTCGGCAGGCAGTGCACAGTGCTGAACAACGACACCTGCGTCTTCCCCGGTGCGCCGGGAAAGGGATGGCCCTGTCGGCTTTTTGAAAAGGGGTGCGTCTCGAGAAAGAGATGCACCATAAAGAGGAAGGACGGGGCAGTCGTCTATCTTCTCAAAAACGCCGTTGTCCTCAAAAACGACCGGGGCGAGTCTGTCGGTGCAGTCGAGGTCCTCACGGACATCACAACCCTCTACATGAAGGAGAGGGAGGTAGAGGAGCTGAAGAGCGAAATCCTGAACGAATACGGGTTCATGGGGCTCGACGGCACGAGTCCTTCGATGAGAGAACTCTATGCACTCATCAGAAACGCTGCTTCGAGCGATGCGCCTGTGTTGATCACAGGCGAGAGCGGCACCGGAAAAGAACTGGTAGCGGAGGCGATACACAAGCTCAGCAGGAGACATAAGGGCCCCTTTGTTAAAGTGAATTGCGCTGCCCTGAACGAGTATCTCCTCGAGAGCGAGCTCTTCGGCCACGTGAGGGGCGCATTCACCGGCGCACTGAGAGACCGCCAGGGGCGGTTCGAGGCAGCGCACAACGGTACTATCTTCCTCGATGAGATCGGTGACATGTCGCCTTCGATGCAGGCAAAGCTGCTGAGAGTACTCCAGGAGAAAGAGGTGGAACGCGTGGGAGACCACCGTCCCATTAAGGTGAACGCGAGACTGGTTACCGCCACGAACCGTGATATACACGAGCTTATGGAGAAGGAACAATTCAGGGAAGACCTCTTTTACCGCATAAACGTGATCCCGATAGTCACACCCGCCCTTCGACAGAGAAAAGAAGATCTTCCCGTGCTGATCGCTCACTTCCTGAAGAGGATCGGCCTGCTCAATCACAAGAACCTGGAAAGAGTGAGCCCCGAGGCAATGGAAGTAATCGAGGAGTTCGGTTGGCCGGGGAACGTGCGACAGCTCATCAATGCCCTCGAGTATGCGGCGATCACCTGCGCGAGCGACACAATCACCGCGGCCGACCTACCTGAGTACCTCCAGCGTGGAGTCCGGCCCCAGGGAAGCGTGAGGCGTTACAGGAACGCCGACGACATCCTGGCACTGCTCTCGAAATTCAACGGCAACAGGACGCTCACAGCCCGGCACCTCGGGATCAGCAGAGTCACACTCTGGAAGATCATGAAGGAACTCAATATCAGCGGCTACTGAAAGAGAGGTGAACACGAAAACCATGAAACTCTCCCATTTCGACGACGAGGGCAAGGCACGGATGGTCGATGTGACAGGCAAGGAGGTCACCCATCGGGAGGCGGCCGCTTCGGCAAAGATATCGATGAAACCCGAAACCCTGAGACTGATAGCGGACCGGAAAGTCACAAAGGGAGACGTGTTCGGTGTGGCCCGGGTCGCTGGCATAATGGCTGCGAAGCGTACGCCCGATCTCATTCCCATGTGCCATCCCCTGAACATCTCTTCCGTTGCCATTGACTTCTCCGTTGACGACAACAAATCAGAAGTCGGCATCACGGCGACCGTCAGGGTTGCCGGACAGACAGGCGTGGAGATGGAGGCGCTCGTGGCGGTGTCAGTGGCAGCGCTGACGGTTTATGACATGTGCAAGTCGGTAGACAGGGAGATGGCCATTTCGGAAATCATGTTGCTCCGGAAGAGCGGAGGGAAGAGCGGGGAGTTCAAGAGAAAAAAGGCGTGACCCGGTACTTTTTCGCCACCATCCGCCCTGATTCACGGCTTGATGTGTGTGCTGCGGCATCGGGATGGACGGGAGAATGATCCGGGCTACGTGTACCTTTGGACGGTAAAGCGGTAGATCACCACATCCGTGTCGTCAGGGTCGATTCCAGCCTTCATCTTCGTAATCCTCAACTGCTCTTCGACGCTATCGACTCCGGCGAGGTCGGGAAGAAGGAGGCCCCTTCTCTTGCCTTTTGCCACGATGACCCCATATTTCTTCGGATCGAGACCGACGGTATCGTCCACCCTCTCCGGCTCTGACAACACGTCTACCGAGTATGTAATCTCGGGGAGTTCCTCGGTACTGACGGGAGGGAATCGCGGGTCCTCCCGCGCTGCCGAGATGGCGTTGCGCACAATCTCATCATGTATGTTATCCGTGCAGGGAAGGAACGTCCCGATGCAGCCCCGCAGCTGTCCGTGCGACTTCAGGCATACGAACACGCCCGCCCGCGATCTCATTTCCGGCGGCAGGTCGTCAGGGGCAGGCAGCACCGTGCGGTTTCTCAGGTATTCCTCGACTGCCCGTTTTGCAATGTCCGTGTAACGGTGCATGTCACCTGTCGCGCTCCATTGCGTAATCAGCCATCGCGAGAAGGGCGTCTTTCGCGCGTGACAGGGGGAAGATGTCCAACTCTGACTTCGCCTCCTCCACAACTGCCCGCGCGCTGGACATTGACGCTTCAATGGCTTCATATTTCTCGAACAGATCGGTCAGGCGCGAGAGGCGCACGTTCCCGTTATTGCGGGAATCACCATCATCGTGACGGGCACCGCACTCTTTGATGAGCGCCCGAATCTCACTCTTTTCGCCCTCTGAAGCCACCTTCAGGAGATGAATCAGCGGCATGGTAATCTTTCCTTCCTCCATGTCCTTTCCGAGCCGCTTCCCCAGATCCTCCTGGTTCGCCACATAATCGAGCACGTCATCTGCAAGCTGAAAAGCGACTCCTGTCTTCATGCCGAAGCGCGAGAGGGCCTGCTCCCTGTCTTCCGTCTGGTTTGCGAGTATCGCTCCGATGCGGCACGCAGCCGATATCAGCACACCGGTCTTTGCAGAGATGATATCGAAATACTCTTTTTCGGTGATATCCGGGTCTCCTGTCTTGTGGAGCTGGAGTATTTCGCCTTCGGTCATCCTGCTCGTCGCACCGGACAGGGCCTCCATGACCTTCTGGTTCCGCTGGGCAACTGCATGCTTCAGCGCAGTCGCGTACAGGAAGTCCCCTACCAGCACCACGATCTGGTTTCCCCATAGCGCATGCGAGGCAGGTCTGCCCCTTCTTGTCTCAGCGCCGTCGATGACGTCGTCGTGCAGCAGTGAGGCGGTATGGATTGCCTCGATTATCGCGGCAAGGAGAACCCTGTCAGGCTTCGTATATCCGCAGAGGTCCGCGCTCAGCAGCAGAAACAGAGGTCGTATGCGTTTGCCCCCGCTCCCGAGTATGTGCCTTCCGATCGCCGGAATGAGGACGGCGTCACTCCTGAAAAGGTCGAGAAGAGCTGAGTCGACGCGCTTCAATTCATCGGCAAATCGGGAGAAGGTTTCTTTGACGATCATGACACTGATACGCGAGCGGCCTCCAGGTCCGCATTTCCTGACATGAGTCTCTTGAGATCCCTCGGCCGGAAAGCTCCCTTCTCGGTGATGATTGCCGTCACATACCTTGCAGGCGTAACGTCGAAGGCAAGGTTCAGCGCCCTCACGCCTTCAGGAGCCGTTCTTCGGCCCCAGAAGGTCGTCACCTCGTCGGGATGACGCTCCTCGATGGGAATGAAGTCGCCTGACTCGAGGGAGAAATCGATGCTGCTGAGTGGCGCGGCAACATAAAACGGTATGGCGTGTTCCCTGCAAAGGACGGCCACGGTATATGTCCCAATCTTGTTTGCCACGTCGCCGTTCCTCGCAGTTCTGTCGGTGCCGACGATTGCGAGGTCGATCATGCCTTTTTTCATCAGCGCCCCGGCAGTATTGTCCGTGATGAGCGTTACCGGGATGCCCGCCTGCATGAGTTCCCAGGACGTGAGCCGGGCGCCCTGGAGCACCGGTCTCGTCTCGTCGGCAACAACCTGGATAGACTTGCCCTGCTCTTTCGCGACGAGCATCGGGGCGGTTGCCGTGCCGTATCCTCCCGTGGCGAGGCTTCCCGCATTGCAGTGAGTGAGGATGGTGTCACCGTCCCGGATGAACTGGGCGCCCCACTTTCCGATCGCCCTGTTTGTCTCCACATCCTCGGCCAGTATCAGGTTGGCCTCATCGATAAGCCGTCGTTTCAGCGAGGTGATTGAATCATCCCGATGCGACGTAATCATAGTCCTGATCCTCTCAACCGCCCATCGAATATTTACCGCAGTCGGCCTCGTGTCGATCATGGTCTTCATGATCGCATCGAGTTGTTCCACGAATCCGTCGTGGCTATCCGCCCTTATGTCCTGGGCGCCGAGGGCGATCCCCATCGCCGCTGCGATGCCGATTGCCGGGGCGCCCCTGATCCAGAGCTTCTTGATGCCTTCAGCCACCATCTGGTAGTCGGTGCATTCGACGTAACTCACCTCCAGGGGCAGCCTGCTCTGGTCGAGCATCACCACCTTTCCATCCTTCCACTCTATCGTATTGACCATCGGCTTTTCCGTGCGAGAAAGGGTTTGTCTGTGATACCGCGTCCTGCTTTGCGCTACTGCTTCAGTCCCTGCCGGTTACACTACTATGGCACAAATGGGGACAAATCGCAACAAGAGACAGGCTTACACCTTCCTCCTGTGCCTCTTTGCTGCAGGGGGCAGGATCCGGTCGATGATGTCGTCCACGGTGACGACCCCGAGGATGTAGCCCTCTTCATCGACAACAGGCAGAGCGACAAGGTTGTACTTCGATACGAGTTCCGCGACTACCATTTCGTCCTCATCAGGCGTCACGGTCTTCAGCTTCGTCTCCATGATGTCGGAGAGGGAGGACTCGGGAGATGCCATGAGGAGTTCCCTCAGGGAGACGACTCCCATGAGCTTCTCTGCCTCATCCGTGACGTAAACATAGTAAATCTTGTCTATTTCCCTTGCGTCCTTCCTGAAACGCTCGATCGTTTCAGCAACCGTGACGTGCGGCATGTAGGCGACGAAGTCCGTTGTCATGAGGCCGCCGGCCGTATCATCCTCGTGACCGAGCAACTCTTGTATGTCTTCGGCTTCCTCCTTTTCGATGTGCTCCAGGATCTCCTTCGCCTTTTCGGCAGGCAGATCGCTCAACACGTCCGCCGCTTCGTCAGGAGGCATCTCCTCGATGATGTCAGCTGCTTTTTCCGGCTCAATCGAACTGATGATCTCCGCCTGGCGTTCGGGCTTGAGCTCGGACAGGGCCTCTGCTGCGGTCTCTATATCAAGATCCTTGAAGAGGTGAGTGCCCTCCTCACGGGACACCTGGCTTATCAGATCCGCGATGTCAGCGGGGTGGAGTTCGGAGACCATCTGGCGCGGTACGGTAAGCATGATCGCCCTGAGGTGCGGGTCCAGAGGCTGGAGATAGTTCCACGAGATCAGATTAAGGGGGAGGCGCGTCTTGAAAAGGCTGAGGACACCGTCGCTCCCCCTCTCTATGCCGAGCCTCCTCAAGATGCCCCGCATCCCGACATCAACCGCTGCGAGCACCGCCTCGGAGTCGAAGCCCTCCAGCTTGATATCGTTTGCCCTCACTACCTTCACGCCGTTGATGTCGACGATTTGCTTATCGAGGATATCCCTTGAGGCAAGAAGGTCGTCCTCGCTAAATGCATAAGATTCCATGTGGGCCGCGTCGACAAAGCTCGATATGATCCGCTTGTTGAAAAGGTTGATCCCCCGCCAGGGGAGGAGCCTGAACTGCCCGGTTTTTTCCAGGATGAGTGACGATATCTTCGGGAACGGTTCGCCCTTGACAACGATGATGTCCTTCACCCGCCCGATGACTTCTCCTTTCGGGTCGAAGACGGGCTTCTTGAGCACCTCACTGAGAAACAGTTCCCCGAACAGCGGCATGACGCTGTAGTATATCTCATGCAACGCCTTTCAACAACAGGAGACGATAGTCGATATAATCCCTAAAATGCGGCATCAGGCGGCGGCAGCTCAAGCGGAATAGCGACAGTGTCAATGGAGTGTCAGTGAAGAACTGCCGCAAGCAGCCCCTAAGCGAGGAGGAGTGCCGGACGGGACGGAAGCCGGTTCTCCTCGTCGCTCAGCCTCTATACGCCCTTACTCGTCCAATGCCAAGGGTTCCCCTATCGTTGCAAAGCAGAACATTCATCGACAGGGCAGAGACGCTGAAAAGACTTCACAAGCGATGCCTCGTTCACCTCCAACCCGCTATGCAAGGCAACCTTACAAACCACACTCGTCATGGACGCGTGAAGACCGGACTCTGAATCATATGTCTTCGCATTCATAAAGACTTTGAGGTGATCTGCCCTGCTCAGAAATACAACTGCAAGGTTTACTTATCGCTGCTTTTGCGATATAGTTTGTACTGGGCACCGCCCGTCTCCGGAGCAGGCACTCTTACGAGGAGGTAGGTATGATTTCACTCGAAGTGAACGGGAAGAAATACGATGTCGAGGTGAAAGACGATGTCCCGCTGTTGTGGGTGATCCGTGAGCAGATCGGCCTCACCGGCACGAAGTACGGCTGCGGCATCGCCCAGTGCGGCGCCTGCACCGTGCATATCGACGGCAAGGCTGAGCGCTCATGCCAGATCCCCGTTAAGGCGGCGCAGGGCAAGAAGATCACCACGATCGAGGGATTGCCGGACGGTCATCCGCTGAAGAATTCGTGGGTAGCCGAGGATGTGCCGCAGTGCGGGTATTGCCAGTCCGGTCAGATCATGACCGCCGCTGCCCTCCTCAACGCCAACCCGAAACCGAGCGACGCTGACATCGACGAAGTCATGTCAGGCCACATATGCAGATGCGGGACATACCAGCGGATACGCAAGGCCATCCACCGTGCCGCCCGTATGACGGCGAAAGGAGGGAAGAAATGAGCGAGATCCGCAACATGAGCCGTCGTGACTTTCTGAAGACAGGCGCCCTCATGGGGGGAGGACTTGTCCTCGGGGTCTCACTCCTGCCCTCACTGCGCCGCGCCGAAGCAGTGCCCGCGGGCTCTGACTTTGCCCCGAACGCATTCATACGCATCGCTCCTGATGACACAGTCACCATCATCGTGAACAAGTCGGAAATGGGCCAGGGCGTCTACACGTCTCTGCCGATGCTCGTGGCCGAGGAACTGGAGGTTGAGCTTTCCAAGGTCCGCGTAGAGGCGGCGCCGGTCGATCCCGCTTACAACCACACCGAGTGGGGTATACAGGGGACAGGGGGCAGCACGAGCGTGAGAACGTCGTGGACTCAACTAGGAAAGGCAGGCGCCGCTGCGCGCATGATGCTGATTACCGCAGCCGCAGAGACCTGGAAGGTCGATCCCAAGACATGCAGGGCTGAAAAGGGTGTCGTGCTCCACGAGGGGTCGAAGAAGGGCCTCTCCTACGGGAAACTCGTCGGCAAGGCTGCGGAGATGAAGCCTCCCGAGAACGTCCCTCTCAAGAAACCCGGTGAATACAAGATCATCGGCAAGCCCACGAAGCGTCTCGATGCCCGTGAGAAGACGAACGGCTCAGCGATGTACGGCATGGACGTGACGAGGCCCGGGATGCTCATCGCGGTTGTCGCGCGACCGCCGGTATTCGGGGGAAAGGTCAAGAGCTTCAATGCCGACAAGGCAAAGGCCGTTCCGGGTGTCAAGTCCGTGGTGCAGATCGACTCCGGAGTCGCGGTCGCCGCCGACACCTTCTGGACTGCCAACCTCGGGAGGGAAGCCCTCGAAATCGTCTGGGACGAAGGCGCTCTTGCAGGACTCGACTCCCGGAAGCAGTCGGAAGAGTATGCGGAAATGGCGAAGAAGCCGGGCGTCGTAGCCGAGAAGAGAGGCGACGTGGAATCGGCGATGGCCAAGGCCGCGAAGAAACTGGAGGCGACATACGAGGTCCCATACCTGGCCCACGCTGTGATGGAGCCTCTCAACTGCGTAGCCGATGTGAGGGCCGACGGCTGCGACGTCTGGACCGGCACCCAGATGCAGACTCTCGACCGCGACGCAGCGGCGAAGCTGGCAGGGCTGCCCAAGGATGCGGTGAAGCTCCACACGATGTTCCTCGGGAGCGGTTTCGGAAGGCGCGCCGTAAGCGACTCGCACTTTGTCCGCGAGGCGGTCCAGGTCTCCATGGCTGTCAAAGGACCGGTAAAGGTAATCTGGACGAGGGAGGACGACATACACGGCGGCTACTACCGACCGAAGGTGTACAACCTCATCAGCGGGGGTCTCGACGGGAAGGGAATGCCGGTCGCATGGCAGCACCGGATCGTAAGCCAGTCGATCGTCAAGGGAACTCCATTCGCGGGTCTCATGAAAGGTGACGTCGACCTCACCCAAGTCGAGGGTGCTGCCGACTCGCCCTACGAGATCTCGAATTTCCTCTGCGATTACCATATGGCCCCGCCTGGCGTGCCGGTGCTCTGGTGGAGGTCCGTGGGGCACAGTGTCACCGCCTTCGTGAAGGAGAGCTTCATCGAGGAGCTCGCTCACGCTGCGGGCAAAGACCCTTACCAGTACCGGAGGACGCTGCTCTCGAAACATCCCCGCCAGCGCGCGGTCCTAGACCTTGTGGCGAAAAAGGCAGGATGGGGAAAACCCCTCCCGAAGGGAAGGGCGAGAGGGATCGCGGTGCACGAATCCTTCGGGAGCATAGTGGGCCAGGTGGCTGAGGCGTCTGTCAGCCCCGCAGGCAAGGTTCGCGTGCACCGGGTGGTCTGTGCCATCGATTGCGGCCGCATCGTAAACCCTGCGACGATCACTGC
>JBLMXV010000129.1:0-4919 GCA_050257935.1 Chloroflexota bacterium | reverse complement strand
AATTAACCTGCCATTCTGTTAAGCCCGCCGCCCAACTTGGGTACTCCGCATGGCAGATTGTGCAAATGACAGACGCAGTGAGCGTGCTGTACCAGGTTGCTTTCGGAAACTTACGATCTCTTAGTCGAGCCGCAAGCGCGAACTTCAGCCACAAGTTCTTGCTTCTGAGCGTCAGCTGAGACTCACGGTTCCGGGGAGTACTCTTGCGGGTCGGCGATCCTCCCACGAACGCGGCGCCGAGGTTCATCGATTTGTGGCTTGACCTCCCACGAATCGCTCCGGATGCTTGAGCATGCTCTCTCATCCTCAACGTCAGTAATAGGCCTTTACTACATATTCCTGCATCATCCTCTGAGTGTTGAAGAATGAGCCGTTCATGGCTATGGAGAAGCGCATCACATCGATGAAGCGGCCACGGTCATGGTAATAAAGGGGGAGAATGACCTTTTCCAGCTTGTCATACAGGGAGAAGGCGTCTTTCTCACGCCCGGCCTCCCCGGATGGGATGCCCCCATCGCCACCAATGGACCAGCCGGTGAGGCCCTCGATATGCCCCTCGATCCACCAGCCGTCGAGCACACTGAGGCTCGGCACGCCGTTTAGCGCGGCCTTCATGCCGCTCGTGCCGGACGCTTCCTGGGGAGGCTCAGGCGTGTTCAGCCAGAGATCGACGCCCGAGGTGATGAGTTTCCCGAGCTCAATGTCGTAGTTCTCCAGATACGCAACCGTGACCCTGTCCCTAAGGTATTCCTTTGCCTCGAATATCCGCCTGATGATTTGTTTGCCGCCCGCGTCACGGGGATGGGCCTTCCCTGCGTAGACAACCTGCATGGCGCCGGCCTTGGGCGATATGCTCTTCAGCCTATCGATATCATGGAAGAGAAGGTCCCCTCTCTTGTAGGCCGTTGCGCGCCGCGCGAATCCAATGGTGAAAGTCTCGTCATCCATCGACAGACCCGTTTCTCTCCGCACGTGCTGGAGCAGAGTTGCTTTGGCCTGCGCATGGGCCTGCCAGACCTCTCGCCGAGGGATGTTCACAACATATCTGAGGCTGTAATTGTCCTCTCTCCAGCCAGGCACGTGGCGGTCAAAAAGTTCTTGAAAGGGTTCTGCCGTCCAGGTGGCCGCATGGACCCCGTTTGTGATTGCGTCAATCGAATACCCTGCGAACATGAGCCGAGAGATCTCCCCGTGTTTCTTGGCGACGCCATTGACAAACCGGCTCAGGGTGAGGGCAAGGCACGTCATGTTGAGGCGTCCTTCAAAGCAGAAAATGTCCTTGAGGTCGAAAAAATCCGTGCGCTCTCCGATAACGCGACGTACCAGATCCAGAGGGAACTGATCATGACCGGCAGGAACAGGGGTATGGGTGGTAAAAACACACTTCTCTCGGACCGTCTCCACGTCATCAAGGCTGATAGCTCCTCTGCCCGCCCTTCTCGCCTCCTCATCCAGGAGTTCCAGTGAGAGAAGACTCGAATGCCCTTCGTTCATATGAAAGCGTGAGATGTGTTCATGTCCAATGGCTCGGAGCATCCTGACGCCGCCGATGCCGAGGATCACCTCCTGGCAGAGGCGGTAATACTGGTCCTTTCCATAGAGGAAATTGGTGAGCGTCCTGTCCCACTCGGAATTATCCGGCAGGTCGGCATCGAGGAAGTACACGGGGACCGTGAAACCCGTCACACCTTCTACGTCATATCTCCAGGAACGGACATGGACCGTTCGACCCTCTATGGAAACGGCGGTTCTCTGCGGCATCTCATCCATGAAATTTTCAACGACCCATTCCACAGGTTCTTCTCTTTGCTGCCCGTCTCCATCCAGGCTTTGACGGAAGTAACCCTTCCGATGAAGAAGGCTCACCGCAACCATAGGCACCTTGAGATCCGCCGCGGAACGGATGGTGTCACCCGCCAGAACCCCAAGACCTCCGCTGTACGTCGGAATCCCGTTTTCAAGCCCTATCTCCATAGTGAAGTACGCTACCGTCCTGACGTTTTTCATTTCAGCCCCTCCTTCCCTGTCTCATATTAAGTGGTCATTCGGTTTCAAGAGCGGTCACCTCGCCCCGGCAGAGGTCCGTGCCTTCCGTCTTCGTATCCATTTGTCGATCTCAACCACGGCGATGACGCTGAGTGACACCCCGAGAATCCGAATCCATTCATCCGCCGCAATGGCTTCAGTCCTGAAGACCCACTGGAGGGCCGGCGTGTACACGACGGCCAACTGCGCGAAGAAGGCTGCGAGCATGCTGAAGAATAGAAAGGGGTTACCCAGCGGATTCATGGTGAAGACCGAATGGCGCTCAGAGCGGGAGTTCCAGGCCTGAAAGAACTGGAAAAAAACCATCGTCGTCACTGCTATGGTTCTCGCCTTCTCCAGGGAGCCGCCCTCACTTAGCGCACTCATGAAGTTGTACACGACCCCGAGTGAGATAAGGAGCCCCACGAGGACAGTCCTCTCGATAAGCAGCCTGTTCATGATCCCCTCTTTCGGGTCCCTCGGCCGTCGCCTGACTACGCCTTTCTCTCCCGGCTCGAAGGCGAGGGCCACGTCCTGCAGTCCGTTGGTCACAAGGTTGATCCAGAGAAGCTGTGCCGGCACGTAGGGTATCGGCATGCCGAGCGAGATCGTGACGATGATCGAGAGAATGGCGGCCACGCCCGTCGGGATGAGGAAGAAGGTGACCTTCCGGATGTTGTCGAATACGATCCTCCCTTCCCGCACCGCCTTGAAGATGCTCGCAAAGTTGTCGTCGGCGAGCACCATGTCCGACGCCTCCTTCGCCACGTCAGTTCCTGCCCTGCCCATGGCCACGCCGATGTGTGCTGCCTTGAGCGCCGGTGCGTCGTTCACGCCGTCGCCGGTCACCGCGACGATGTGACCATGCTGCTTGAGTTGCTGCACAATGCGGAGTTTGTGCTGCGGAGAGACCCGTGCGAAGACGGAGACGGTTTTCACCTTCTCGAAGAGGGCCTCCTCATCCAGGTCCTCCAGATCCTTGCCTGTCAGGACTGCCGCATCTTCCCCGACAATGCCGATCTTCTTTGCTATGGCCCGCGCTGTGATCGCATGGTCTCCCGTTATCATCACCACCCTGATGCCCGCGTTCTTGCATCCCTTGACTGCCTCGACCGCCTCAGGCCTCGGCGGGTCGATCATCCCCTGAAGCCCCGCAAAGACGAGCCCGGATTCCACGTCTCGGGTCGTGAGATCCTCTTTCGGACCGGGTATTTCTCGGTAGGCAAAGGCGAGGACCCGCAGTCCCTCTGAGGCAAATGAGGCGGCCACCTCAAGGATGCCCTTTCTGTCGATTTCGCTCCCGTCCGCAAGAGTCGAACACATGTCGAGAAGCTTCTCGGGCCCGCCCTTGACGAGAATGATGTTTTTCACCCGGTGGGCGTGTAGTGTCGCCATGAAGCCTCTGTCGGATTCGAAGGGAATGATCGCGATCTGCGGATAGTGCTCCTTCTCGTCCTCTGGTATCAGTCCGGCCTTCATGGCAGAGACGACGAGAGCCCCTTCTGTGGGGTCGCCGTCGACCTTGTACTGCCCCTCCTCCTCGTACAGGTCCGATTCGTTGCAGAGCAGCCCGATCCTGAAGACCTGCAGGAGCCCCTTCTGTTCCTGCCTGTCCACAGGCAGGCCGTCGCGGAGCAGCTCCCCCTTCGGCTCGTACCCGCTCCCCGTGACCTCGTACGTGCTCTTTCCGTCGAAGAGGAGCTTCACCGTCATTTCGTTCTTGGTGAGAGTGCCGGTCTTGTCCGAGCCGATCACGGTCGTGCTGCCCAGGGTCTCGACAGCCGGCAGCTTTCTGATGATCGCGTTCTGCCGCGCCATGCGCGCCACGCCGACGGCCATGGCGATTGTCACGACGATGGGCAGTCCTTCGGGCACGGTTGCGACCGCGCCGGCCACGGCCGTCATGAACATGTCCTTTGCGCTCTCGCCGATAAGGACGCCGATGCCGAAGAGTATGGTCGACGCACCCATGACCACGAGGCCGATTGTCTTTGCGAAGCGGTCAATCTTTTCCTGGAGCGGTGCCTTCACGAGACCGATCTCTTTAACTTCCTTAGCTATACTGCCAAGGATTGTACCAACCCCTGTCTCTACCACAACACCGGTGGCCCTCCCGTTGACCACAACGGTTCCCATGAAGGCCATATTCCTTTGATCCCCGGGTGTCAGGTTGTCCTGTTTGATGGCAGCGTGCGTCTTCTCTGCCGGCACCGATTCTCCCGTGAGCATGGCCTCGTCGATTCTGATTTCGAGCGATCGGGTGAGTCGCAGGTCCGCCGGCACCTTGCTCCCGGAGGCAAGGTGCACCACGTCGCCGGGAACGAGCTCTTCACTGTTGATCTCCTGCTCCCTGCCCTCCCGTATGACCCGCGCCTTCGGCACCACCATCCGCCTGAGCGCCCTGACGCTCTCCTCGGCCTTGAACTCCTGCGTGTACCCGATGATCGCATTGAGGACGACAACGGCGATGATGACCCCCGTGTCGATGCGCTCGCCCAGGACGAAGGTCACCACAGCCGCAATGAGGAGGATGTAGATCAGGGGGCTCGTAAACTGGTGGAGGAGGATTTTAAGTCTGCTGATTCTCTCTTCCTCGGGGAGCTTGTTCCGGCCGTGACTGAGGAGACGCGCGCGGGCCTCCGCCTCGGTGATGCCATGCTCAGAGGTGCGGAGTTCCTCGAGCGCTTCTCTCACCGACAACTGGTACCAGCGCCTGAGTCCCTTTTCTTCCGGTGCTCGGGTCATTTTTCCTCCAGGTGTCTCATGCCTCGTGCAGAGGCAGGACGGTCAGGTCAGCACCGCGCGGGATTCTGCCCTGACCGCTCGCGGGATCTCACGATCCCCTGACGTTACTTCCGCAATTCTCCGGGATCTATCGGGTATTCAGCATCCTG
>JBLMXV010000128.1:0-7511 GCA_050257935.1 Chloroflexota bacterium | reverse complement strand
TAACGCAGGGTGAATCATGAACATACGCGGCACATCCACTCCATAACTACGGGGCACGTCGGCGACATGAGGATCACCATAGCGGGAATAGAGTACCAGAGGAACGAGGAACGGTACATGGATGACAAGGGGTGGTCATTCAAAAAAGCCTTCGAAAAGGCAGGCATATCGGTAGATGTTTACGTATACCGCAAGAAGGGAAATCTCTCCTTCATCGAGAGAAAGAAGTACGTGAAGGAACTGTGGCACTCTTTCATGAACAGGAATCTCGTCTCCCATGTGCAGCGCACGAGACCTGATGTGCTTCTTGTGCTGAAAGGAGAGACGATAACCCCTGAGACCCTCTGGCACATAAGGAAGAAGACGGATACCCTGCTCGTGAATGTCTTTCCGGACAATCCGCTGTTCGTCGGGAAATTCGAGGCGATAGAGCCGTACCACTATTTCTTCGTGAAAGATTCCTACGTCGTCGGAACGATTCGGAAGACCGGCTTGCGCAATACCCTGTACCTCCCGCAGTGCACGGACCTTGATGTGCACAAGCCGATGGACATGAGCAGCAAGGAGAGGGCTCACTACGCTGCCGACGTGGCACTGCTCGGCTCCCGGTACGCGTACCGGGAAACGCTCGTGGAACAGCTCGCGGGGTTCGGCCTCTCGCTCTGGGGAAAGGGCTGGGAGAGGTCATCGAACAAGGAAATCCTCCGGCATTACCGCGGTAAGGATATACGGGGCACGAGCAAGGCCAAGGCCTTCTGCGCTGCAGCCATTTCCCTCAATCCTCACCATCCCCTCAACGACATCCATGGAGTAAACAGGAGAACCTTCGACATTGCGGCCTGCAGGGGATTTCAGCTTGCCGACTACAAGCATGACATGGACACAGTATTCAAGGTGAATGAGGAAATTGTCTGTTTCAACACCATGGATGAGCTCAAGAATTTCATCAGCTATTATCTCGGCCATCCCGAGGAACGGGAGCAGATAGCGGATGCTGCGCACCGGCGGGTGATCCGCGACCACACCTACGATGTCCGCGCCGGACAGATCCTCGATATCATAGGCGGGAGGTAGTTTTGCAGGATATGGAGCCTGCACCTTGGGTTGAAACTCTGATGCCACTTCCCGTCCTTCATGTCATCGCCAGGCTGCCGGTCGGCGGAGTCGAGCAGCAACTGCTCACCGTCGTGAAGCACTATGACAGGGAGCGCTTCACCCCCCTTGTCTGTTCGCTTTCAGACAAGGGGCCCATCGGCGCGGAGATAGAGTCGGCAGGCATTGAGGTCATCTCCCTCGGCAGCCTGCGCCATACCTTCAGCTGGGCAACGGTCACCGCACTAGCCCGCGTTATGAGCGAGAGACGTGTCGCCGTTGTTCGGACCCATCAGTACCATGCGAACCTGTACGGGAGACTCGCCGCCATTGGCGCCCGCGTTCCCTGTGTCGTCGCCTCTGTGCACAATGCATACACACGGGACAGGAAGCTGCACCGGAGAATGATCAACTACATCCTGTCGCGCTTCACCGACAGGGTCGTCGCCGTGTCGGAGTCGGTGCGGCACGACGTCATGAAGTATGACCATCTGCCGGGTGACAAGGTGATCGTCATCCGCAACGGTATCGATGTGGAGGCATTTCAAAGCCGCGACAGGAGCGCGGTACGCTCTGAGTTCGGCATCGCAGACGGAGTTCCCGTAGTCGGGACAGTAGGGCGTCTTACCCCTCAAAAGGGCCACCACTCCCTCATCGAGGCATTCGCGCGGCTCGCCCCAGACTTCCCCGCCGCCATTCTTATGGTAGTCGGGGAAGGCCCCTTGAAAGAGGATCTCCAGGGCTATGCAGAACGTCTAGGGGTAGCAGACCGTGTCATCTTTGCCGGTTTACGAAGGGACATTCCTCAATTGCTCGCAGCGATGGACGTCTTTGTGCTGCCTTCACTCTGGGAAGGCATGCCGAACGCCCTCATAGAGGCGATGGCATCCGGAAAGGCGGCGATCACAACTGATTTCGCCTTCGCCCGTGAAATCGTCAATAGCGACCGGCTCGGCATCCTTGTCCCTCCTCAAGACAGCAATGCGATTGCGCGTTCAGTAGCGTCTCTCCTGCGAGATGCGACGCGGTCGAAACGCCTCGGCGAGGCCGCACGCGAAAACGTGCGTTTGCAGTTCTCGATAACGCGCACGGTTGACACGTACTGCAGCCTCTTCATAGAGATCATGGGCCAGAAGGGTATTAACCCAGTTGCCAGGTAGAGACTGGGGAAGCATTGCGCGCAGCGTGTATGGCGAGCATGCCGCATCCTGCATGTCCCCGACAAGACGGACAGAGGCCAAGAAGCCCCTAGCCTTGATTATGCGTGCGTGCGCGGCAACATCAGGGCGGCGGCGCTCCAAACACTGACAGAAGAAAAGAGCGTTCATTGACAGTACCTGACCCTTTCCGTAGTATAGCGAACTAATGGAACACGTCAACTCGGCAACGAAAAGAACGATCTCCCTCTTGATTGAGTGCGGCATCTATCTGTTCGTGTTCCTTTCATTCTTTGACAAGGGGGAGGGCATCAGAAATATAGCCCTCTACGGAGCCTTTGCCGGCTGGCTCCTGCTCTTTCTTAGAAAGCGAGTGTCCCTGGGCCGAGATCTCGTCACCGTGAGCTTCTTCGTCTTTGTCTTCACTGCCTTCCTGGCGTCACTGTTCTCGATTGAACCCCTCAATTCCCTTACTGCGTGGAGAAAAGAGCTGCTCAAACCCGTTCTTCTGTTCCTCATCGTCTCCACCCACTTCGATCTCACAAAAAGCGTGCGACTTGGAATCATCATTGCCTTCGCCGGAATCGCACTACTGGGTCTCGGCCTGCACGGCTTCCTCTCGCATCAGCCAGGCGTCTACACTTCGGAAAACTTCCTGCTCTCGGCCGACAAGAACAAGTACGGGTTTCTGCTGGTCACGGTGATACCGTTCTTCGTCTTCTTCTGGACGAGAGGGGCGGGGGTGACACGGGCGGCCTGGGGCCTCGCCTGCATGTGGGGATGCCTCGCGGTGTTCTTGACAGCCTCCCGCGGAGCCCTCTTCTCTCTCATCCCACAAGGAGCCCTCTGGGCAGCGTGTAGCGTCAGGAAAGAATGGATAAAGAAGGCAGTGCTCGCCGTCCTTGTCCTGGTCTTCGCGGTACTGCTCAGCTACAATCTGTGGCCGACACCGGTGCAGGAAAAGACCTCCGCCATTCCTCATGACTTAGGAACCTTCGAAAGGAGAACCACGTTTTTCTGGGAGCCCGCCGTGGAGGCGGCGCTGAAGAGACCGCTCCTCGGATGGGGATACGGCGACCGTATCTATCGTGACCCACGGCCCTTTCAATCTGCACATGTGCCCACCTGGGAGCTGAAAGGCGGTCTTCACAGCGCCTACATCACCACCCTTTTCCATCAAGGAATCATAGGACTCGCGGCACACCTCTTCATGCTCTGTGTGAGCATGTATCTTCTCATAACGCTCCTGAGGCGTTCCGAAGGGGATGAGAGACTTTTTGCCCTGACGCTCCTGATCGTGCTCATGGGAGCATTCGTCATCAATTCCGTAGTATACTCCGCCCCTCCGGAGCGAATCGCGCCGTTTCTCGCAATGTCTGCTGCCCTCCTGAGAAACAGGAAGTAACATGATGCCCTTCCAGGTGTGCTCGGGCTCTGTGCCGTGCGGATAGCCATTGTCCGCAAGCGCTACACGTTCCACGGAGGAGCGGAGGGGTTTTCGGACACCTTTATGCGTCACCTCGTCGAGGCGGGTCACTCAGTCCATCTTTATGCCATGACATGGGACGGTGCACCCTCTTCGCCTCAGATCCATGCCCACCGCGTTCCCGCATGGACCTTCAACTCCATGGTGCGGGACCTGAGCTTCGCTCTCTCGTCGTACATAATGCTGAAGAAAGACCGTTTCGACATCATCCAGAGCCATGATAAGACGCTGTATCAGGATATTTACCGCGCAGGTGACGGTTGCCATATTGAATGGCTCAAACAGCGGTGGAAGAGGTCAGGGTTGCTAGGCAGACTCTCGATGCTCATGAACCCCTATCACTGGTGCATCCTTGCCCTCGAGTCGGTCATATTCAGGACACATAGATTCAGGAAGGTGATCGCCATATCGAAACTGGTCAGGAAGAACATCCTCGACAACTACCGCGTACCTGAGGCCGACATCGCCGTGATATACAACGGTGTCGACCTGCAGCGATTCCATCCCCGTCTCAAAACTGCCCGTCGGAGCGAAATCAGAGAGCGCTATTCCATTCCGGAAGATTCCTGTGTCGTGCTCTTTGTCGGTTCAGGCTTCGAGAGAAAAGGAGTGCGCTACCTCATCGAGGCGGCGGAGCTGCTGGAGACGCCGCTGACAGTGCTCATCGTGGGCAGGGGACCTATCAGACGTTATAAGGACATTGCCATGCGTCAGAGGGTCATCTTTTGCGGCCCTCAGAGAGAAGTCGAAGCCTACTACGGGGCAGCAGACGTCTTCGTCTTCCCCGCACTGTACGAGCCTTTTGGCAATGTCCATCTCGAAGCCCTGGCAAGCGGCCTGCCGGTGATCACGACGAGGCTCTGTGGCGCCTCTGAGATAATTGAGGAGGGAAGACAGGGATTTGTCGTCGACGTGCCTGAAGATGTCGCTGCCTTGGCCGACAGGATTGCACGTGTGGTGGCAAGGGATGAACGGGAGCGGATGAGTCGTCAGGCAAGACTGCTCGCGGAACAGTTCTCCTTTGACCGCCACATCAGGGAATCCCTTCGCCTCTATGACTCCTTGTCGGGCTGAGCGGATCGGCGCGGCGGGTGGTATAATTAGAGATTACGGCAGCGTTTCCTGAGAGGAGAGAAGGCGTGGACACATCGCCAATCCCGAACCATTTATCCCATGGGAGACTGGACTCCAAGGTCAGTCTCGATCCCTTCCATCCCTCGCCGAGGCATTGATCTCGCCTCCACCTCGCACAGACGTGAAGCCATCATTGACAGCCGATGACACACGCCCCGTCACTTCGACTCCCGAGTCGGGAAGCAGTCTTTCAGCTCCCGTGCGCATCCTTCACGTAGTACCGAAACTCTCAGTCGGCGGAGGTGTTGCCACCCAGCTCCTGAGCGTGATCAAGCGATATGACCGGAGCAGAATCATTCCCTACGTCTGTTCTCTGCGGGAAAGCAGCGCCGTCGGGAGGGAGCTTGAACGTCTCGGGGTGACGGTGGTGTCACTTAACAGGGACTTCAAGAGAGGATTCGATTGGACAGCGGTCAGAGACCTCTACCTGCTCATGAAGCAGCACCGCTTCAGCATTGTGCGGACCCATGAATACCGGGCCAACCTGCACGGCAGGTGTGCAGCCCTCCTCGCGACAGTCCCCTGCATTGTGGCATCTGTTCACACTATGTACCTCTCAGAACATCATGATTACGACAGGGAGACGAAACTGAACAGAAGGATTACCAATAAACTGTTGGGAAGTCTTACCGACAGGGTCGTAGCTGTTTCGGAGACCGTGAGGGAGCAGGTCATTCATTACGATGGTCTCGCAAAGGATAAGGTCACCGTGATCTACAATGGCATTGAAACCGACCGATTCATTCACGCCTCAGGGGAGCAGGTTCGCAAGGAGTTCGGTATCACCCGGGGTGCGCCGGTCGTCGGTTATCTCGGAAGGCTCAACGAAACAAAGGGGACCGACGATTTGGTGAAGGCCTTCGCGAAAATCACACCCATGTTCCCGGATGCAGTGCTCCTCATCGTCGGCGACGGCCCCTTGCGCGATGACCTGGAGAGCGCTGCCCGTGTCCTGGGAATCTCTGATCGCGTGATCTTTGCCGGATTGCGGCTCGACAAGGAGAACATCCTCGCAGCCATGGACATTTTCGCGTTTCCTTCGTTGACGGAGGGTCACCCGAACGCACTCGTCGAGGCCATGGCAGCAGGCAAGCCGATAGTCGCAACCGATATTCCGCCGGTCCGCGAGATACTCGACGGCAGGGGAGACGCTTTACTTGTGCCTGTCAAAAACCCTGACGAGATAGCGATGAGCCTTGAAGTGCTACTGCGCGACAGGGAGATTTCTGAGACTCTCGGGCAGACTGCGCAGAGAAAAGCATTGTCGAGATTCGGTATCGATAACACGGTCTCTCGTCATCTGGCACTCTATGCAGATATCCTGAAGAAGAAGGGGGTTCGTTCGGCGCTATAAACAGACCTGAGAGTTGCGCAGAACAGCAGGACAGAGCGCCTCAAAGCCTTTATGAATGCGATGAGATATGATTAAGAGTCCGGTCTTCTCGATTCCATCACAGGCGTGGTGTGATAAGTTCCCTCACACGGTGCTCTGGAGATGAACAAGGTATCGCTGATAAAGTCTTTTCGGCATCTCAGCCCTGCCAATGAATGTTCTGCTCTGCAATGTTTGGGTAGACAGACACATGCGATCATTGCCCTCGTCATGTGGGAAGTCCCCGTACGCGTCCGCTAGCCAGGTCTCAACGACTCCTATGTCAATGCGCAAAGCACGTGTACTGATGTATCACAGCATAGGGACCACGCCGGGACCTGCAAAGAATCCCGGACTCTACGTGTCTCCCCGCATGTTCCGCTTCCAGATGTGGTACCTGAAGAGGGCCGGGTTCCGTGTTGTTCCGCTCCGGGACATCCTGGCGTTCGTCGAAGGTGACCCTCGCGACAAAAACCTGGTTGCCCTGACCTTCGATGACGGGTACAGGAATTTTCTTGAGAATGCCTATCCCGTAATGAAAGCACACGGCTACCCTTCCACGGTCTTCATCATATCCGACCTTGTCGGCAAAGAGAACACATGGGTCCACAGATCGCTGAGATTCAGGGAGAGGCTTCTCGAGTGGGACGACATCAGGCACCTGAGCAGGAATGGAGTCGATTTCGGTTCTCACACGAGAACCCATCCGTCTCTCACCGATCTCCCTCCGCTGGATCTCGATGAGGAGGTTCAGGGATCGAAGCGTCTCATTGAAGAGAGGCTGCAGTCGTCAGTCGACTTCTTCTGCTATCCCTACGGTGAGTATGACGAAAAGGTTCTCTCTGCCGTGCGCAAAGCAGGATACCTGGGTGCCGTAACAACAAAAAGGGGCTATGTGTACAGAGGCGGCAGTCCCTTCGAGATACACCGCGTGCCGATCAAACTTACCACAGGGTATCTGTCGTTTATGAAGAGGCTGCACTTCAAGTACAGGAGTAAAGAGGACACAGCCGCTGAGTGAACAGCCCTGCGCGACGACGTTACTTCGGCTGGATCCGGCGGTCTTCGATAACCTCCTGAGAGGCCGGTGCCACGTTGAGCACGTAAGAACCTGCAGCCGTTTCCACGGAGACCCCAATGAGAGGCAAGCCCCTCGCGTCCGAATAGCGCGCGCAGATCGCTGCCGCAAGGGCGACCGCCTCTTCGGAGGCCCGGCCCCGGACCACTGTGAGAGGACTCCCGTATCCCTCGACTCTGAGCAGAATGTCGC
>JBLMXV010000127.1:0-5534 GCA_050257935.1 Chloroflexota bacterium | reverse complement strand
TGAGGACAACACCTTTGACTTTGTGTATACGAACATAACCCTCCATCACATGGAGCCAAAATACGCTTTCAAGTATCTCCGGGAGTTCATAAGAGTGTTGAGAGGGAGAGGTGTCTTGATCTTTTACATGCTCGATCAGTGCCCTGGCGTTGCTTCAAGACCATCGGCTCCACGCAGGATGCTTCAGTTGCTCAGCAGGGTTGCACACAGAGCGAGTGAGTTGTTTTCGAGTAGTGAGGTCAAAGAGGCGAGCGAGCCGGTAATGGAGGCATACGGGATCAACCGTGAGGAAATGGTGGCCTTCCTGAACGGGCTCGGTGCACATGTCATTGAACTCATCGACAACAACTACCGGTCGATAAAGGAGGTTTTCGGAGAATTCGACGAGGGCGGATACATAGATCAGATATTCGCGTCGGACCCTGATCCCCGATGGGCCGGATACTGGTGCATCGCGACAAAAGAGAAGATCTCGCAGTGACGGCACGGTGCCGTGCCGCCGTCCGCTGCAACTCCGACGCTGTGGAGATGTTGCGCTACTTATTTTCCTGGAGCAATTCAGGATGGAGCTGAACTCCCGAGTCCTTCATAGCCTTATCGATGTACTCGATGAGGCGGGTCTTCCGTAACTCATCGGTAACTTTCAATTTCACCGCTTCCTTTACGCTTTCGTAAGGCTGCACCTCGGCATCTTTTCTCTCAGACACCTTTATGATGTGGTAGCCGAACTGGGTCTCTACCATGTCACTCACCTCGCCAGGCTTCAGAGAGAATGCCGCGTCCTCAAATGGCTTGACCATCATGCCCCTAGAGAAGAAACCGAGGTCTCCGCCCTTTGCCTTAGAACCGGGATCCTCGGAAAACTCAGAGGCCAGTGTGCCGAAGTCCTCTCCCTTCTTAATCCGTGCGAGGATCTCGGATGCCTTCTCCTTCGCCTTGTTCCTCGTGTCTTCCGAGGTAGTTGCGTCCACACGGATGAGTATATGGCTTGCCTTCACCTGCTCGGGCGCCGTGAACTCCTCCTGATGAGCTTTATAGTAACTGGACATTTCCTCTTCAGTCACGACTATTTTATCGACGATCTCCGTCTTGAGAAACTGCGTCGCAAGGTAATTATCGATGTTCAGATCGAGCTGCTCCTTGATCTCGGGCTTCTTGTCGAAACCGTCCTTGCGCGCCACCTGGGAAATCACGTAGGTCTGAACGATCCTCTTCAGGAAGGTCTCCTGGTTCTGAGGTTGGCCTTCAAGGTACTTCTTGGCCTCGGGATAATACGACATCAACCTTTCGAAATCGGATTTCGTGATCTTCCAGTCCCCCACTTGTGCGAGCACCGGGTCGTCCGCAGCCGAGACGCTGAGACAAGTTAGAAGCACGAGCAGTGCAGCGAGCAGGTATGTGCACTTCATGTGAACCTCCTCGGAATCGAGTCTTACACACGCGGATGTCTCATACTGCAGTGTTTAATATATCACAATCCCGGTGACGGGAGTCCATTGAGAGATCGCCCCTTTCAGGAGCGGGGCACCCCAGACTTGTGCATGTGTGGTGCGGTTGCACAACACGGTGACACGACATCTCTGTCTTATATCAAGGTCGCTGGTTGCTCCTTTAGCATGGAGGTTTGATATTATATACGTTACGTTACACGTCACTCCTGATGCTGGTCTATTGGCCTATTGATGAATAGCAGGATCAACCTCCTCATATATTTCTTGAAGAAGGACCTGAGGGCACGCTACGCCGGCTCCGGATTGGGTATGGCATGGACGGTTCTTTTGCCCGTCATCAACATCGTGCTGTTCTGGTTTGTCTTTTCGACGATATTAAAGGCGAGGCCTTACGCACATACCCAAATTCCCTATATCTATTTCCTTCTGTCGAGCTTCTTCTTCTGGCTTGCCTTCTCCGAAGGTCTCCTGAGGGCATCGTATGCCATTGTCGAAAACGCAGAGATGGTCAAGAAGGTTGCATTCCCGAATGTCGTCCTGCCGGTTACGGTGACGCTGTCATGCTACATTCACCACATGATCGGATTCCTGCTTTTCATTGCCGCATTCTCCCTGGTAACATCCTTCAGCCCCGTAGTAGTCCTCGTGATACCTGTCCTCGTCCTTCAACTCTTCTTCTCTCTCGGTCTCGGAATGCTCGCGTCAGCGCTGCTCCCCTATATGAGGGATCTCGGCCAGGTGCTCGGCGCCGTGATGCAGGGACTATTCTTCCTCTCGCCTATCATCTACAGCATAGAGTCCATACCTGAGCAGTTCAGGGTGATCTTCTACTTCAACCCGATGACGTATTTTGCGTCGTCTTACCATGCCATCATCCTGATGCGGCAGATGCCGCCTTTAACGTATGTTGGAATCATCTTTGTCATCTCTTTCCTTTCCTTCGTCGGCGGCTATTACGCATTTGCGCGACTCAAGGCCGGCTTTGCCGACGTTCTGTGAGGGGCCACCACACTTCTATGAATGTGATACGGGCTGAGGACGTTTCGAAGGTATACCGGCTCTACGACAAGCCGATCAACAGGCTCAGAGAGATCGTTCTCCGCAGACCCTTCCACCGGGAATTTGTCGCCATCGACGGACTTAGCTTCGGTGTGGAAAAAGGCGAGACCCTCGGGATAATCGGTGAAAACGGTGCAGGCAAGAGCACCCTCCTGAAGCTCTTGTCAGGGACGCTTGCCCCGACGAGGGGTATCCTCGAGGTCAAGGGGACCGTGTCGTCCCTCCTCGAACTCGGATCCGGCTTTCACCCCGAGTTCACCGGCATCGACAACATCCACTTCTATGGCTCGCTCATCGGCATCGACCGGCAGAGGATGCAGGCAAAGGTGGCCGAGATCATCGAATTCTCGGAGTTGGGCGAGTTTATCAATTATCCGGTCAAGACGTATTCCTCCGGAATGTTCGTACGGCTTGCCTTCTCAGTGGCGACTGCGGTAGATCCCGACATTCTCATCATCGACGAGGTGCTCTCGGTCGGTGACCTCCATTTTCAGAAGAAGAGCACCGACAGGATTCTGTCGTTCAAGGAGAAGGGCAAGACCATGGTTTTCTGCTCCCATGAAATGTATCACGTTGCGAGAATCTGCGACCGCGTGCTCTGGTTGAAGAACGGAAGGATCGAGATGGAGGGAGGGCCCTTCGAGGTGATTCAGGAGTACGAGACGTACCAGCTCTCAAAGGGAAGCAGCGGTGCGGGTGGGGCTCTCGGCCACCTCCCCGACCTCTCGGGAGTCGCCGCTGCACCGTCTGCCGAACCCGGTGAGGGTGGCGGTGGGGAGCGCCCCCTGGTGTACATAAGGGAAGTCCAGGTCTATCCATCTCAGGTAGTGAGGACCGGGGACGACGTCTATGTGAGGGCATCAATCGCTGCGACGGATCCGGCAGTGCCTTACCGGGCGGCCGTGGTCATCAAGACAATGGACGGTCACTATATCCTGGGAGTCGGCACCGACAAGATTCCACCTTTCCACGGAGACAAGACGGTCACACTCATGTTCCCGAAGATACAGCTGAAATCAGGGACGTTCATATTCGAGGCCTTTGCTTTCGATGAGGAAGGCGTCTATGTGTTCGATAAGAAAGAGGCTCTACCGCTCAAGGTCCCCCGTGAATCCATCGAGATCGGCATCGTCGATCTTCCCCATCAATGGATCGTCGACTGAAGCGGTTACGGATGTGCCGATAAGCCACCACCTCCAGATCAGCCCCGTCCTCGACAGGATACTCAGGCTGCAGCCCGCGCGGATCCTCGACGTGGGATGCGGGTTGGGCATTTATGGAGCGCTGTCGAGGGTGTACCTCGAAGGTCTCAATCTATACGACAGGGAAAGGCTCACCTGGAACAGGAAGGAAAACTGGAAGTTCACGATAGACTGTGTAGAGGGGTTCGACAGGTACATCACGGACCTCCACAGGGCCGTGTATAACGACGTTATGATCGGAGAGGCCCCGGAGGTGTTGTCGAACCTTGGGGACGGGGCCTATGATCTTGTTCTGGCGATCGACATCATCGAACATCTCGAAAAACAGATAGGTATGAACTTCATCGATCAGCTCAAGAGGGTCGGGAAGGCGGTCATGGTTACCACACCCTCGGAGTTCCTCGAACAGGTTGTACCCGAGAATCCACTCGAGGACCATCGCTCCCTGTGGAGCAGGGGAGAGCTTGAGTCTCTGGGTTTCGCTGTTCACGGCGAAGGCCCCTTCCTTCTTGGGATCTTCCCGTCCGGGGCTCTGCAGCAAGAGATGCGCGACGCGGAAGGAGTCTCCGTCCGCCTTTATCGGGAGGGGGACGAGTGCGGTATCGTGAGCCTGTTCGGGCAGGTGTTTGGCAGGGAGATGTCCCTGGAGGAATGGCGGTGGAAGTACCGGATGAGTTATCCCGAAAAGGTCTATTCAGCCGTTGCAGTGGATGATCGCAAAGGCATTGTGGGACATTACGGGGCGGTCTGCATGTCCATGGTGAATGACGGTATCGACACACGTGGCCTTACCATCTGCGATGTAGCGATACATCCGAAGTTCAGGGGGCGAGGACTCCTGAAGACCCTCGCAGACCCGGTTCCCCGCGAGGCCGTGAAAGATGGTATACGCCTCGGCTATGGATTCCCCAACCGATGGAGCCTTCTGAAACCTGCGATCAGTCTCGGGATCTACGAGAAGGTTGAAGATGTGATCGAGGGCACGAGAGCAACAAAATTTCACAACACCCCTGTCCGCTACCTCTACCGTGTTTTCCCTCTCGACTATACGGATGCCAGGATTGACCTGCTGTGGGAGTCTTGCAGGCGCCGGATCGGCCTCGCCGTCGTCAGGGACCGGCGTTACCTTGCGTGGAGGTACCGGGACCACCCGTCGCTGAGGTCTGAACTATGGGGCATGACGCTGCGTGCGGGGAGCAGACTTGCCGGTTTGGCCGTTCTCAGGCGGGAAGGGGATCGTATGCTACTGGTCGACTTCCTCTGCCCGAGGGAGGCGCTGAAATCCTTGCTCACAAAGATCGACAACTACGCGCGCTCGGTCGGGGCGTCGTCTCTCATTCTGTGGGTCCCTCCGTTCATGAAAAACGCTATCGCCGAATGCGGCTTCGAGACAAGGCAGGCTGAGACGGCGGTGCCGCGGACGACGCTTGAGGGCACCATGACGAGAGACGAGATTGCAGGGAGGTTCTTCTACACCATGGGCGACACTGATTTCCTGTAAGCCTTGCCCCCGCTTAAGCCGGGAGACCAATCACTCAAGTTTGTCAAGATAGAGTTCCGCGCCTTCCTCCTTCATGACGTTATCTACGAATTCCGCAACCCTCGCTTTTCTCAATTCTGCAGTCGCTTTCTCTTTCACCTTGTCTTTGACCTTGTCATACGGCTCAGTGTAGGCCTCGGTCTTTTCCTCCACCTTTATGATGTGGTAGCCGAAGGGGGTCTCCACGATATCGCTCACCTCTCCGGGCTTGAGCGCGAAGGCTGCCTCTTCGAAGGGCTTTACCATTTTGCCTCTCGCGAAGAACCCGAGCTCTCCGCCCTT
>JBLMXV010000126.1:0-3845 GCA_050257935.1 Chloroflexota bacterium | reverse complement strand
CAGAAAAGGGCAGGGACCGTTCCCGTGGTGGCTCCTGAGACGCTGCCTGAGAAGTTCCCTTCCGCGTCCGGAAATCTTCTCTGCGGCATACCACGAGATGCCCACGAGTTCCAGCGGGTAGACAGGGATGGTCTTGTGGGTTTCGCAGCAGTGTGCACAACCTTTGCCACACGCGAGTGGCCTGCCCTTCTTGCGCTCGATGGATATTGCCTTGGCTATTCCCCTGTCGACGATGTGATAAGCTTCGAGAAGCATCGGCAGCCAGTGATGGACGGCCTCGTCATGGGGAAACGAGAGCCTCGCGGGCATGCCGTAGTTTCGGTCGGTCGAGTCCGATTTCTTCATTCTCTTCGGGGGGCGACCACGATTTGCAATGCGAAACCCCGTCACCTCGGTACGATGTGAAAAACGGGGAGGGTGGGCGAACGGAGAGTCTGTCCCATGCGTGGCACGCCATATTCCTAAGTATTACTTTAAAACGAATCCCGAAGCTGAAGCAACGTCGAGACCAATCCCGCATCTCCGCCCCACTCCATGCAGCATTCCTAATGCAATGATTATTCATGCACCCGCAGCAGCATCGGAACGGATGCAGGTATCAAATAGCTTTGTGTGTGAATGATGTGCGAAAGGAAAGTGGCATCAGCAGTTTCTCTGGAGGTAGAATTCTGAGGGTAGAGCGTATGGGGGAAAAGAGGCTCACGATCTTTCGGGACCTCCTCAAAGCTGAATTCGTGGCGAGGCCGAACCGGTTTGTTGTTGAATGCCGGCTGGACGGCAGAATGACGAGGTGCCATCTCCCGAACCCCGGGAGGCTCTGGGAACTGCTCCTTCCTGGCAGGACAGTCCATCTTGTCCACAAAAGCAAGGAAGGGCAGAGAAGCACTGACTTCACGTGTGTCGCTGTCGAGAGAGAGGGGCATCCCGTCATGCTGCACACTCATCACACGAACACCGTTGCCCGGTGGCTCATCGACAGCGGCGGTATTCCGGGACTCGAGTGCTTCTCTGTCGTGAGACCTGAAGTGGCGATCGGGGGGAGCAGGTTCGATTTTCTGCTGTCAGACGGGAGAGAGGAACTCGTCCTCGAGGTAAAATCATGTACTCTTTTTAGCGAAGACATCGCGATGTTCCCCGATGCCGTGACAACGCGAGGCAGGAAACATCTCGAAACGCTTGCAGATCTGTCCCGTCGTGGACTGCGGGCGGGCGTTCTCTTTGTGGTGCATTCACCACGGGCGCGCTGCTTCATGCCCGAGTATCACACCGATCCCCTCTTCTCGCAGACGCTTTGCGACATCAAGGACGACCTGCTCATCAGGGCAATCGGGGTAAAATGGGAAGGGGACCTTTCTCTCATGCAGGGGGCGAAAAGACTCGCGATACCCTGGTCATTGGTGAAAGAGGAAGCGCAGGATCGCGGCAGTTATATTCTTGTCCTCAGGCTTGGAAGACGCAGAAGACTGCCTGTGGGTGGGCTCGGAATCAGGGAGTTCAGGCAGGGGTATTACCTGTATGTCGGTTCGGCGGCGAGGAATTTGCAAAAGCGGA
Organism: Chloroflexota bacterium; assembly: GCA_050257935.1. GTDB lineage: Bacteria > Nitrospirota > Thermodesulfovibrionia > Thermodesulfovibrionales > Dissulfurispiraceae > JBLMXV01. The sequence continues at coordinate 2,294 of JBLMXV010000126.1, read as the reverse complement.
TATCGAGGCATCAGCGAACGGGAAAGAAGCTTCACTGGCACATCGATTACCTCAGAGAGGAGTCGCAGTTCATCGCTGCGCTGCCGATTCTCGCATCGACACCGCTGGAGTGCGAAATCGCGGCCGCGATCAGGTCAATTGCCGATTGGACGGTCTGCGGATTCGGTTCTTCCGACTGCGCATGTGAGTCGCATCTCTTCGGTATGGAGATTAACCCTATCGTGTCCCCCCGTTTCATCGACTTGCTCCACGAATTCAGGATAAACCGGCTGCATGGCCTGCTCGGGCGCGGGTGCGAGGAACAGGCGTGAGTGAGAGCGGGCAGGGGCCCGTCGAAGTCCCTATCAACGGCGTCCTCGACCTGCACACCTTCAACCCCCGCGAAGTGAAGGAGTTGCTGCCGGAGTACCTTTGCGAGTGCAGACGACAGGGAATCCTAGAGGCGAGGATTGTTCACGGAAAGGGGAAGGGGGTGTTGAGGGAGACCGTCCACTCTATCCTGAAGCGTCTTCCCTACGTGGTCTCCTTCAGCCTCGCCGAGGGGGGGGCGGGAGGATGGGGGGCGACCGTCGTTGTTCTCAAGAGAGATGAAGGAGACGCATCCGAGTGACGACCGGTTGGTGCCGGTCTGTCGTCAGGCTGCAGTTGCAGTCGAGGGCAGGGCGGACCGCCTCCAAACCCTTCTGAATGGGACGAGATATTACTTAGAGTGATGTCTCGTCGAGTTCATTGCAGATGTGGCACACGAAGCGCCCTTCAAGGGTGGTCTTACGACGATAAGGTATCGCACAGAATGGTTTTCGGCATCTCCGCCCTGCCCATGCATAGCCCCTTATGCAACGACAGGTGTTACAACAGAGAATGTGACTTAAGGTCGTTCACCATCCGGTCGAACTCGAAGCGGTAGGCTCGGCCGAGTTCCACCAGAGAGTCATAGGGGTCTGAGTCCTCTTCAGCGAGGAGCGAGAGATACCTGTTGAGGATGCCGTCAAAGACCGCTCTCTTCTCCTTGTCCGTGTAGAAATCCTCGTAAGCGTGCACGATCTTCATGGCAACGTCTTCGACTTCGCCCATGTACTCCTCCTCCGACTCCAGGCATTCCGGATCTGTATCGGCAGTCAATTATAGCAGACTGACTGCCGTTCAGGCCGGATCTTGCTCATTCGCCAATTCATGACAACTCATGTGGCGTGATATGTAAACCTGAGAGTTGCATAAGACGGCAGGGCAGATCGCCTCAAAGCCGTAATGGAGTGACCAGTGACAGTGTCAGTGACAGTGAAAAAGCGCAATGTTGACGTACCGCGTTGCGGCTTCTGCCTCGCGAATACCCAATGACCTAATGACCGGTAGCAACGTTTAAGGGTGGTCTGGAGATGAACAAGGTATCGCTCATAAAATCGTTTCGGCATCCGTGCCTGCCCCACGCGGCGTGCTCTATGTGAGGCAAGCAAATCAGGTGCTTTAGACATGATGGAGGGCCTTCCTGTAGAATCGATTGAAAAATGAAACCGGGAATGGGGAAAGTGCTGTTGTCCGCTCTCATTATCGCCGTCTCCTGCTATTGTGTCCTGGTCGCTGTCGCCTATTTCACCCAGGGAAGGATGCTCTATTATCCGACACGGGAACTTGAAGCCACACCCGCCGATATAGGACTCGGATTCGAGGAGGTGACGGTGAGAACCCGTGACGGAGTTGCCCTGTCAACCTGGTACGTGCCCTCGCGGACTGAGCGGGGCATCGTCGTCTTTTGTCACGGCAACGCGGGCAACATCTCGCACCGTCTTGATTCGATACGCATCTTCCACGACCTCGGAATGAGCGTCCTGATCTTCGATTACCGGGGATACGGAAAGAGTGAAGGTTCTCCTACGGAGCAGGGCACCTATCTCGATGCCGAAGCGGTGTGGGAGTACCTCGTTAATCTGAAAGGGATACTACCGGGGAAGATCGTCATTTTCGGACGCTCCCTCGGCGGCGCCGTTGCCGCACACCTCGCTGCGACTCGTGAGGCCGCTGCCCTGATTGTCGAATCGGGATTCACCTCTGTGCCTGACCTCGGCGCCAGACATTTCCCCTATCTTCCGGTGCGGCTCATTTCCCGGTTTGGATACAGGACGATCGAGAAGGTTCAAAGAACAGACATCCCGAAACTCTTTATCCACAGTCCGCAGGACGAGATCGTTCCGTACTCCCAGGGTCTCGAGCTCTTTGCTCGTGCCGCAGAGCCCAAGGAGTTTCTGGAGATAACGGGGGGACACAACGACGGCTTCCTCGTATCCGGGGAGAGGTAC
>JBLMXV010000125.1:0-5566 GCA_050257935.1 Chloroflexota bacterium | reverse complement strand
CGCAGACCACTCTCAGGAGCATACTCGGCCAGAGTCAGCTCGACGACCTCCTCATGAAGAGGGAGGAGCTCAACGCGGAGCTCCAGAAGGTCATCGATACGCAGACAGAGCCCTGGGGCGTTAAGGTGACCGCAGTCGAGGTCAAGAACGTGGACCTGCCCACCGAGATGTTGAGGGCGATTGCGCGGCAGGCGGAGGCCGAGCGGGAGCGGAGGGCGAAGGTCATCCATGCCGAGGGTGAATTCCAGGCTTCGCAGAAACTCGCCGACGCGGCAAAGATCATCGGGACCGAGCCCGCGACACTCCAATTACGGTTCCTCCAGACACTGACGGAGATCGCCACTGAAAAGAACTCGACCATCATATTCCCTGTCCCCATAGACCTCCTGAGGCCCTACTACGAACGCGCCGACAAGACGAAGAGCGGCGTGACCGAGGAAGGGGGGGCCGCCGCGGCGGGGACCGGGAATACCTAAACTGTCCCGCAGCCGCTGTCGCGTCAGCGAGTGAGGCGAGAGAGAAATACCCGTTGTTGAAAGCAGACGAAGGGTGCAATGAGGTAAACGGAGATTAGCGAAGAGGCTAAGCGGAAGGACCGTTTCTGGATCAAGCCCCTGATACTGATCGCGATCATTGCGATCATCACGTTCATCCTCTACGAGACGGGCGTGATCCACTTCTTCCTGAACAAGAAGAAGCTCCTCGCCTTTCTGGACTCGCTGGGCCCCGCGGCGTTCGTCGGTTTCATCCTCCTGCAGGTCTGCCAGGTTGTCGCCGCGCCCATACCGGGAGAGGTAACAGGTCTGCTCGGCGGCTATCTTTACGGCACCTTCTTCGGGGTGGTGCTCTCAACGATCGGCCTCACCATCGGGTCCTACGTCGCCTTCGCTCTCGGGAGATACTTCGGGAGGCCTTTCGTGGAGAAAGTGGTCAGGGTTGATGTCGTCGGCAGATTCGACTACCTGCTCCACCACAAGGGCGCGTTTCTCGTTTTTCTCCTGTTCCTGATCCCCGGGTTCCCGAAGGACTATCTCTGTTACATCCTCGGCCTGGGGCACCTCTCGACCAAGGAGTTCCTCGTCATCGGCGGGACGGGTCGGCTCTTCGGCACCATACTTCTCACGCTCGGCGGCGCCTACCTGAGGCAGCACGAATACCGGCAGTTCTTCTTACTGACGGGGGTCGCCGTAATAGTCGTGCTCGCGGCAATGGCATATCGGGACAAGATGGAGAGGATGTTCAGGCTCTGGCACATCAGGGATTACAAGAAAAGGAAGGCGAAGAGGGCGAAGAACGGCCAGTGCGTCACCAAGGCAAAATGAAGAACCGGAGCAGAGTGAAGACGAGCACCGAGATGACCAGACTGATGCTGATTATCCTGATGTTGTGTGTTCCCGCGCCGGCCTCGGCATTCGTGCCCCACGAGTATCCCGCTATTTACACACATCAGTTGGGAGGAATCTTCTATCTCGTCTCCCTCACGGTGGTCCTCTGGGGAATCCTTCGGAACCGTCTTCACAGGGAAGCAGGCTGGAGATATTTCTTCGTCTCCGTCGTGCTCTTTATCATCTGGGACTCGGTCATAGTCCTCGGTCGTTTCGCCGAGGCCATGTTCCTCGAGCCGTCGCAGACCGTCGGCGGGAAGGATGGGCTTTCGTACTTCGCGAGGAGGATCTCCATCGAGGGGCTCGAGTACTTGTACTACCTCGGGCGTTTCGACTTTATCATCCTGAATATAGCCATGTTGTTTTTCTATCTCGGTTTGAGAGAGCACCTCGCAAAGGAGGAGAGGTTATCCAGAGGAGTTGCGCCGGCGCTGCTTCCGCTCCTGCCGGTCATCGTGACGGACATGGTCGGCAGCGTCGTCTTCATCGTGCTCTCGACGATGAGTCTCGCGACGAGTGTGAAGCTCTTCAGGAGGGAGAGGGACAACCCTCTGTGGAACTACATGGTCTGGCTGTCCGCCTCGTACGTCCTGTTTGCGTTTTCGAGGTCATTCGGCCACGTCCTCAGGCATATCCTCGTGCCATTGGGGTATGAGAACGTCTGGTCTTACATGGACGGCGTCACGGGAAGCCTCAACACGTCCGTGAGGTTCCTCGTCGCCTCGCTGACGCTCTTCTTCATCTGGACTTACAAGATATACCTGAAGATGTCGAGGGAAGAGCGGGAGCTGGAGATGGTGAACCTCGACCTCACTGAACTCAACCAGGAACTCGAAACGCTGGTAGCCGAAAGGACAATGGCGCTCATGGGACTGACCGTGGCTGACAGGGTCAGGAACCCTGCGGCCCTTATCGGGTGCGCCTGCAAGAGGATCGTGGACAAGGAGAAGAAGCTTGGTCAGGACCTCATTGACGTGATCGGGGAGTGCAAGAAGCTCGAGGGGATCGTGGGAGACTTCGAGGACCTCCTCAAAAGCAGGAGGAGCATGTTCAAGTACGACGACATCAACGGCATCGTGCGGAACGTGCTCTCCGTTGTCCAGAAGGAGATCTCCGGCAAGAAGATACGGCTTTCCGATAACCTGTCGGAGGGTCCGCTCAGGATGAACATGCAGAGGAACCTCGTGAGAGCTGCCCTCTACCACGTCGTGCGGAACGCAATCGACGCGACGCCTGAGGGCGGGGCCATATACGTCTCGACCTCGCAGGACCAGGACCTCATCACTGTGGCGGTCAGCGACACGGGGGCGGGGATACCGTCGGAAGACATCGAGCGTGTCTTCGACCCCTTCTTCACCACGAAGAAGATGAGGTTCGGCATGGGGCTCCCGCTGGTGAAGCAGATAGTGTCGGAGCATCTCGGAGAGATCAAGGTTGAAAGCGAGGTAGGCAAGGGAACGACGTTCAGATTGATCTTCCCCGTCCGGTGGATGGAGAAGAAATCGAATCAGCTTACCACTTGATGAGGGTCGACGCCCAGGTGAGCCCGCCGCCGAAGGCCTCGAGCAGTATGTAATCGCCTTCCTTCACGCGGCCGTTTCTCACCGCTTCATCGAGTGCGATCGGTATCGATGCCGCGGACGTGTTGCCGTAGCGCTCCAGGTTGATCACCACGCGGTCCATGGGGAGGCCGAGTCTGCTTGCCGTAGCCTGAATGATCCTGAGGTTTGCCTGATGAGGAATGAGAAGGGCGAGCTGCGACGGTTCGATGTTGTTTTTCTTCAGAGTCTCCACTACGAGGCTTTCGAGCGTCCTCACGGCGATCTTGAAGGTTTCGTTCCCTTTCATCCTGATGAAGTGAAGCCTCTTCCTGACCGTATCCGGCGAAGCCGGCATTCTCGATCCCCCCGCGGGCACATAGAGGATGTCGCCGTAGCTGCCGTCTGAATGTATGTCGCACGAGAGGATTCCGCGGTCTTCCGACGTGCCTTCGAGTATCGTCGCCCCAGCGCCGTCACCGAAGAGGACGCAGGTGGTTCGGTCCTCCCAGTCGGTGAATCTCGATAGTACCTCTGCGCCGATAACGAGGACGCGGTGAAACTGTCCCGAGCGGATGAAGCTGTTCGCCACCGAGAGGCCGAAGAGGAATCCCGAGCATGCGGCGTTGAGATCGAAGGCCACGGCATTCTTGGCATCGAGCATGTGCTGGACGACGCACCCTGTGGAAGGAAACAGCATATCGGCGCTGACCGTCGCGACGAGGATCAGGTCTATGTCATTGGCCTTGAGCCCCGCCTCTTTCAGTGCCTTGAGCGAGGCCTGATATGCGAGGTCAGAGGCGGACTGCCCCTCAGGGGCGATGCGCCTCTCCTTGATGCCGGTGCGCTCGGTGATCCATTCGTCCGAGGTGTTGACAAGTTGCTCGAGATCGCGGTTGGTGACCACGTTTTCGGGAACGTAGGAACTCGTGGCGATGATCCTAGCCCTTCGCATAGGCGCTCTTCTCGATTGTGTCCCTGATGATCTCGTGCACCTTCTTCGCGGCGATCTCCGAGGCGTACCTCAGGGCGTTCCTTATCGCCCGCGCCGATGAGCGGCCGTGGCTGATGATGCTCGCGCCGTTGATGCCGAGGAGGGGCGCTCCTCCGTACTCGGAGTAGTCAGTCCGCTTCTTGAAGTTCCTGATGGCGGGTTTGATCATGAGATAGCCGAGCCTTCCGGTGGTCATATTGGCGACCTCTCTCTTGAGCATCCTGAGGATCACTTCCGCGAGGCCTTCGCTCACCTTCAGGACGGTGTTGCCGATGAAGCCGTCGCAGACCACGACGTCCGCGGCGCCGGTGAAAATGTCCTTGCCTTCGATGTTGCCCGTGAAGTTGAAGTCCGCCGTCTTCATCAGCTTGAAGGCCTCCTTAGTCAGTTCGTTGCCCTTGGTGTCCTCCTCTCCTATGCTGAGCAGCGCGACGCGGGGCCGGTCAACGTCGAAGACGGCACCGAAGTACGCGGATCCCATCTGGGCGAATTGCAGGAGGTTTTCAGGCTTGCAGTCGACATTGGCTCCGGCGTCGATGAGGACGAAGAAGCCGGTGAGGGATGGCATTATCGTTGCGATCGCGGGCCTGTCGACATGGGGAACCTTCCCGAGGATGAAGAGGGAGGTGGCCATGGCGACACCCGAGTGCCCCGCGCTCACCACTGCGTCGGCATCGCCGCGCTTGACGAGCTCAATGGCCCGTCGGATCGACGAATCCTTCTTCCTCCTGAGGGCTATCGCCGGCGACTCGTGCATCTCCACGACCTCCGACGCATGAACGATGGAGATCCTGTTCGTGGGAAATCTCCTCTCCTTGAGGAATGCGGAAAGTCTTTCCCTGTCACCCACAAGGATCACGTCGATGCCGTGTTCCGAGGCAGCCTCTATAGCGCCGGCAACGGTGACCTCGGGGGCGAAATCTCCGCCCATCGCGTCGAGGGCGATCCTCATGGGTTACTTCGAGACGATTTCCAGGACTTTCTTCCCGCTGTAGGAGCCGCAGTTGAGGCAGACCCTGTGGGGCAGCTTCGGTTCACTGCATTCAGGGCAGGCGACCAGATGCGGCGCTTGCCCCTTCCAGTTTGCCCTCCTCTTGTCCCTTCTCGTGCGGCAGTGTCGATGCGTCGGGTTGGCCATGTGATCACTCCTTGTGCTTGAGTAGTTCTTTCAGTTTCTCGAAACGGACGTCCTTCTCGCCAATCTCACACTGGCAGGTGTCTGTGTTGAAGTCGATACCGCACTTCGGGCAGATGCCCCGGCAGTCCTCTGAGCAGAGGGGCTTCATGGGAATAGCGAGCAGAACCTGTTCAGTGACGATCTCATTGGTGTCCAGTATGTCATCGCGGTAAAAGCCGGTCTCGAGTTCATCCCCCTTAAGTTCGTGGTGCTCTTCCTTCTTGAATGCCTCGGCGGGACGGTACACGATCGAGATCGGCGAACTCAACCACGCCACATAATGCGTGAGACACCTGCTGCACTCCAGTTCCACTTCGCTCTCCACGTCCCCGGAGACGATCGCCTCTCTGCCCTTCTTGTCGACGTGACGCCTCCCGTGAACCGGAGCGGTGAAAATCACGTCCCGCGAAGGAGGCATGTCCTTCAGCTCGATGTCGAGGCCCTCGTCGGGTATCTCAGAAACGACTATTTT
>JBLMXV010000124.1:0-30453 GCA_050257935.1 Chloroflexota bacterium | reverse complement strand
GTTAGTGAACGCGTAGCCCTCGAGAGTAGCCCTGCTACCCACATAAGTAAGCCCGCTCAACCAGACCCCTTCGGGTATGAGTGCACTCACATTGTCCAGAAGCTTTGCAGGAATCGACTGGTTCTTCCTGAGGTTTTCGATCAGCGTGCTCCGTCCCTGGAACTCTTTATTGAGGTTTTCATACCGCTTCATCTCTTCGATCTTTCTGCTGAGATTGGCGAGCATCGCCTTGTTCGTCTCGCTCTGTGCACGCAATTGGGTTGCTTTCGACCTCAGCACGAAAACAACGACCCCCATGATAAGGATCGTGGCAAGGGTCACCAAAAACAGGGTGAGGAGGACGTTCGGTGCCGCCTTTGCTTCTTTCGTCTTTCCCTTTTTCTGTTTCCCCTTCTCAGTGAGCAGATTGATCCTGATCATCTGTCCCCCTCGCGTCTGAGCGCCAGACCCACTGCAACAGCTGCGATAGGCGCCATGTCGCGGACGAATTCTGCATTCATTCTTGCAGGGATCTCTATCCTGCGGAAAGGATTGGCGATCTCTACGGGTATCCCTATCCTTTCTCCCATCAGAGATCCGAACTCACCGATCATTGCAGCGCCGCCGCTGAGGATGATCTTATCGATTTCCTCGTCGCTCACGCTGCTCCTGAAATATTCGAAGGACCGGTAGATCTCAGCAAAAATATCATGAGAGGAGTGATTGACGACGGCCTGAGCATCCTCTGCAGTAATGCCCTCGACAGTGTACCCGCGCTTTGCCTTCTCAGAATCTTCCTTTGACAGGTTCAGGGTCTTTTCCAGGGCCTCGTTGTGATGGTTGCTGCCGATCGCACTGTCGCGGGTGAAAACAGGAACTCCATCCTGGAGTATATTAATGTTGGTAATGCTCGCACCGACGTTCACCAATGCAACGTTCCTCGCGTCGGATGGGCTATAATTGATCTCGTACATATTGCTCAGCGCAAAGGAATCGACATCGACGACCACCGGCTCAAGGCCGGTTTGCCTCACTACATCCACATAATCATTTATTACATTCCTCTTGACGGCCACGAGCACGACGTCCATCTGTCCCTCATCCCCCTTCTTCTGACCGAGGATCTGGAAGTCCAGGCTCACGTCGTTTATATCGAAGGGGATGTACTGCTCTGCCTCATATCTCATGGAGCCGCTGAGTTCGTCCTCGGTCATGAGCGGGAGAGTAATGCGCTTTATGATCACCGAGGAGTGCCCCGAGACGCCGAGCACCGCATCAGCGGTCTTCAAGCCGACCTTTTTCAGAAGTTCCCGGATCCCTGCAGCCAACTGATCCCTGTCGATGATCAGTCCGTCGTTGACAACATCGGTGGGAATAGGCACAAAATCAAAAAGGGCAAGTTCATAGCCTGCCCTCGCATCATTAAGCTGCACAACTTTTATGTATCGCGACCCGATGTCGAGACCTATCAACTTTCGCTTCTTAAGAAACATAGCCCCTCGCGCTGGTGGCCCAAGCGGACCTGGCATAGCTCATGAGTACCATCTCATCGCCGCAGCGATCGCGACCCCATCTCCCAATTGATGACATTGATCGTGCCCGAAATTTCGAAAGGGGAAAAGCCCGAACCTAATGGCGGCGTGGTAATGACGCGAGAAACCTGGCAACGCTCAACTTCGGCAACCCGGCCACCATAGACTGCCCACACAGCCCTTAGGTCGAAGGCTTTACGCCCCACCCTTTCGAGTGGTTTGTCCTTTCGGCCACATCCATTATCCACGCTTTTATACTCTTTGTCAAGAGCCTTCGGAGTATGTGATCAGACTCACATGTCATGATAGGTCTGACCTGAGAATTTCACGTTCCGCTTCGTTTTGCACGCCCGCTGACCGTCGTGGCGCGAACTTAAGTTATCCCATCTGCAGCCGATAGAACATTTGATGAGAGCCAACTTTCATCGGTAGACGTGTCGCATCGGAGGCCAGATACCACATGGGAATAATAGGAACATCTGCGCTCGGTGAAGTGCTTCTTAAGGCGAAACTGATCAGTGAAGAACAGCTTCTTCACGCGCTTCGACTCCAGAAGAAAGACGGCAAGCGGCTCGGCTCGGTTCTCCTGAGCCTCGGGTACATAAGCGAGAGCGATCTCGTTTCCTTCCTGAGCAGGCAGTATTCCCTGCCCGCGATCAAGTCAGGGGAACTAAGAATCGATCCATCTCTTCTGAAGATCCTCCCTCATGAGATCGCAAGGAAGAATCAGGTCGTACCGCTCTCATGGGACGGCGACTCACTGCGTATCGCGACCGCCGATCCGTCAAACAGCGTGGCGTTGGACGACATCAAGTTCTTCACCGGCAAGAAGGTATCCCTGACAGTGGCGGCTGAGTCGGTGATCGCCGACGCGATAGAAAGGTACTACTCGAGAAAGGAACCGATGGCCCAACCTCTCAGGCTGCGCGGGGAATCACCGAGGGAAAAGAAACCGGAAGAAGAAATCCTGGAGGTGGATGACCTTAACAGAGTGATCGACAGCGCGGTTGAAGACCTTACCTCCGTCGAAGATATCGAGGAAGACGCCATTAAGGAAATAGACGCGCCGCTCATAAAGCTCGTCAACAACATCCTGCTGAGAGCCATACAATCGGGAGCGAGCGATATCCACATAGAGCCTTCGGAGAAGGTTGTCAGCGTGCGGTACCGCATCGACGGAGTACTCCAGTCCGTGCTCAAACTTCCAGTGAAGATCAGGGCTGCGATCACGTCCCGCATCAAGATCATGTCGCATCTCGACATTTCCGAGCGGAGACTTCCGCAGGACGGAAGGATCAAAATCAAGCTCTCCGGTGACCGTGAGATAGACCTCAGGGTATCAACACTGCCGACTCAGTACGGCGAGAAAGTGGTCCTCAGGCTGCTCGATAAGTCGAGCCTCCAACTGGATCTCACGAGACTGGGGTTTGAAGAAGGTCCCATCCAGGATTTTCACGACGCCATCGAAAAGCCTTACGGTATGATTCTTGTCACAGGCCCGACGGGAAGCGGCAAGACGACGACACTCTACTCCGCGCTATCACTGCTCAACAAGCCCGAGGTGAACATCATGACCGCGGAGGACCCCATCGAGTACAGCTTCTTCGGGATCAACCAGGTCCAGATACGTGAGGAGATCGGGCTTACCTTCGCGTCGGCACTTCGCTCGTTCCTGCGCCAGGATCCCGATATAATAATGGTGGGCGAGGTCCGGGACTTCGAGACCGCTGAAATCGCCATCAAAGCGGCCCTCACAGGTCATCTCGTACTGAGCACTCTCCACACTAATGATGCGCCAAGCACACTGACCAGGCTCGTGAACATGGGGATCGAGCCGTTTCTCGTTACCGCCTCGGTGATCCTCATCGTCGCGCAACGCCTGGTGAGAAAGGTATGTCCACACTGCAAGGAGGAGCAGAAGTTTCCTGAGGCAGCTCTTATCAAGATGGGGTTTGATCCGGAGTCCATCGGGAGCATGAAATGCTATCATGGTAAAGGATGCCCGGCGTGTAACAACATCGGCTACAAGGGAAGGCAGGCAATCTACGAGGTGATGCCCATAAAGGAAGAGTTGAAAGAGCTGATCCTCCAAGGCGCTTCCGCCTTCGAAATCAAGAAAGAGGCGATGAGACTAGGCATGTTGACGCTTCGGCAGAGTGCCGTCAGCAAGGTAATGGCTGGCGTCACCTCAATCGATGAACTGCTTCGCGTCACATTTGAGGATTGATAAAAGGGACGAAGAACCAGGGCCAGGCCCTGTTGTGATGCTTACCTGTGACGTATACTCTTGACAACGCACCGTGCTTGTGTTATCTATAACGCAGGCTTGAGTTTACAGTCGAAAAGGCAAACCATTCGAAAGAGTGGGGCGTAAAGCCTTCGACCTAAGGGTTCCGCTGTTGGCCTATGGTGGCTGGGTTGCCGAAGATATGAGAGAAGTCTACGCTGTCCGTTATGCAGGAGCTTTCCCCGCGCGGGAGCTTCTCCCCTATCCGGATCCTCGGCGCACCCCTCATGCGACAGGCATCTTCGCATGCAATTGCCTTCGCAACTGGCACTCGTTCTGAAAAAAGTCTAGGTCTCGGAAACACCAACGCGCAAAGGGGGCGTTAATGGACAAGAAAGGGCTCTTCAGAAGGTTCCTCGTCGTCTTCAACCTCTCGATCATAGCCACGACCGTCATCATAATTCTCGGATTTGTTGTAATGGGCTACAACGTGTATAAAGATCAAGCGATCTTTTCACAGGCGGGAGCATTCGCGGCATTTCTCAAGTTCGCCCCCATGCTCATGATCCTCCTCGTCGCACTCGTGCTCATCTCCACCTTCAACGTGATGTGGTTCAAGAGAAGCGTTATCAAGCCGCTGGGTGCTATCGATCGGGTCATGAGGAAGGTGAAGAGCGGAGATTACGGGGAGAGGATCCACCTGTCCCACAGAGACGAATTCTACGGCATAGGTGAGACTTTCAACGAGACGATGGACAAGTTACGTGCCTTCATCCAGACTCAGGAAGAGAGGAAGAGGACCCAGGAGAACGTGATCAAGTTCCTTAACATACTCAGCGCCGCCTCAGAAGGCGATCTGACCCAGAGGGCGGACGTCACTCCCGACGTGTTCGGCTCTCTTGCCGACGCCTTCAATCTAATGGTCGAAGGTCTCTCGGAGCTCATCAAAGAAGTGAAGACCTCGGCAGATGACGCGAACAGCAAGAGCGTTGCTCTATCAGGCATAATCCGGCAACTGCAGGACGGGGCCGACATGCAGATGAAGGAAGTCAAGACCGCATCCGAGGCTGTCGGAGCATCTGCCGCCTCGGCGGTGGCTATCACAGAGAGGACGAAGTCGGCTCAGTCCGTTTCAGTGGAGGCGTCTGCGGCGATCACGAAAGGATCGCGAATCGTTTCTGATTCTATCGACGGTATGCAGCTGATCCGTGTCACCGTGCAGGCTATCAACAAACGGATGAAACATCTCTCGGAACGACTCATGGAGATCGGCACGATATCACAGCTGATCTCGGAAATTGCCAACAGGACAAATCTCCTGGCCCTCAACGCTTCCATTGAAGCGGCCCGTGCAGGAGAACAGGGCAAAGGATTCGTTGTGATCGCAGAGGAAATCAGGGGGCTTTCGGAAAGGTCAGCCAAGTCAACGAAACAGATCGGTGAAATCATCAGCACCATCCAGGCGGAAGCAGCGGGCGTCACGAAACACCTTGAAGAAGAGACGCACCACGTAGAAATGGAAACGAACATGGCGACCGATACAGGAACGATCTTCGAGGAGATAGCAGGAACCATCGAGAAGATCGGCCTCATCGTGTCAGAGATAAACGATGCCGCAGAAGGTCAGCGGTCCCTCACATCGAGAGTCGTGGCCTCCATGGAGACGGTTCAACACGTCTCTGTGCAGGTATTGCAGGTCGTGCACGAATTGACGGACATAAGCAGCTCGCTCTCGGACACATCAACGGCAATGACGACCTCTACGAAACGTTTCAAGTTCTGACGACCCCGGCGCGGATGCGCTACGCATCGTCCGGCTCCACACGAGAATACTCGATCTTTTGTGGATGCTTCTCCGGAGCGGGAGACAGAGCGCGTACATACCATTCTGGTGCCTCTTCCGATTATTCATGCATTTGTGACATCTACAGGCAGCGGCGGCTTAAGTCTTTTCCAAAGCGATGGATTTCAGTCGTGATGTCGCACATCCTTCAGTACACTGTGCGTTTGTGCTTCAGGGTGGAACACACTGTAAACCTAACGTTGCAAAGCAGAACATTCATCGGCAGGGTAAAGATGCCGAAGAGACTTTATGAGCGATACCTTGCTCGTCTCCAGACCACCGTGTAAGAGCTTGTCAAACCGCACTCGTGATGAACTCGAGAAGACCGGACTCTGAATCACATTTAATCGCGCTCAAAAAGACTCTGAGGCGTGCTGCCCTACCGTCCTATGCAACTCTTGTCAGCCGGCAACCGGATGTGCTTGGGAGGGCCCGAATGGCGGACGATAGAAACTACCTCAGAATCTACCGGCGGGGGCGGGGGTTGAGCATTGGCGAAGCGCCGCTGCGAAATGACCTGTTAATAGAAGGAATCCGCGACAGAGAGAGGGTCGTCCTGTGCTCTGCCCACCGATGCGAACACTTTCTCAACCGCGTTCATGAGTGATTCTTCTTCAAATGGTTTAACCAGATACCCCGCAGCTCCAATTTCCAACGCCTTCTCTTTGTGCTTCTCAGTGCTTCTCGAAGTGAGGACGACCACGGGTATGTCCTTCAGTCTGTCGTAACCCTTCAGCCTAGCGATCAGTTCGTAACCGTGCATGACCGGCATCTCCAGATCAGTGATAATGAGATCAACAGGGATATCATCGAGCATCTTGAGTGCTTCGGCACCGTTAGATGCAGTATACACCTTCAATTCCCTGCTGGCGAGGAAGGTGCTCACATACTTCCTCACGCTGAGTGAATCGTCAACAATCAGCACCTTCCGCCTTCCCCTCTCCTCGGCCATCGACCCTTTGATCGTGATGGCATCATTGTGCTCTTCAAAAACCGCAACGGGGTTGATCACAAACCTCACCTTCCCGTCGCCCGATATGGTGAGGCCGGAGTAAAGGGATAGTCCTTCGAAGAACCGGTTCAGGGGCTTGATCACCGTCTCTTCTTGTCCGAGGATGTCATTCACGATGAGTCCGATCTTCTTGTCAGAAATGCTGAACACAAGAACGAATCGGTTGGGTTTGTCCTCTGATACCGTGACTTCAAAAACCTCTGAGAGGTCTTTCGCCTGTATCGTCCGCTCGCGATAACGCACCAGGAGTGGAGCACCTATCCCTCCCGCGACGATATCGCAGGGGATGATTTCCTCGACCAGGCTTATCGGAACGGCGAACTCGACCGTGCCATACCGGAAGACAATGACATTGGTGATCGCAAGTGATGATGGCACCTTTATTCTGAAGGCCGTGCCGACCGTCGTGTCATGATCGATCTCGATAACACCGTTCAGGGCGGCGACCATCTTCCTCACCGCGCCCATACCCACCCCCCGTCCCGACGTCATGTCCACACTCTCTCGGGTGGACAGGCCGGGCAGGAACACAAGTGTTAGCAGTTCCTCCCTCGCAGGCGTCGAATCCGGGCTGTACAACCCGCGCTTAACCCCCTCGAATAAGAGCTTCTGAACATCGATGCCCCTCCCGTCGTCCCTAACCTCAATGACTATGGTGGCACCGTCTCTCTTAGTGAAAACGCTGATCAGCCCTTCCCGTTTCTTCCCAGTTTGCACCCTTTCTTCAGGCTTTTCGATACCGTGGCTGATAGCATTCCTGACTATGTGCATGAGCGGGTCGAAGAGGCGTTCGAATATCACCCTGTCGATCTTCGTCTCACCGCCCGCGATCTGGAATGCAACCTCTTTGCCGTGTTGTCTCGCAAGATCCTTGACAGGCCTCACAAATCGCTGCAGCAGTCTCCCGATCTCGACCATTCTCGTTTCCGAGATGTTGGACCTCAGCAACCGCACCATGGTATCGAGCCACTTCACGTCGTCCTGGAATACCTCGAAGAGCTGAGAAAACTCCTTCAGGGCTTCGGTCAAGTCATCTGTCATCTCCTGGAGCTTTCGCGAAAAGAGGTTCTGCTCATCGTAACGGTCGAACTCAAGCTCGCCGAAGTCAGAGAAGACGGGGTCAACGTACTTGAGTTGCGCCGGCAGCGAATAGGCATATCTGTCTACGAAGTCGCCCACTTCGTTATTAAGGCGTTGCCCTGAGAACATGATCTCCTCAGAAATCTCCGCCGCCCCTTTCGTCTGCTGGAGCAGATGATTCTTCTTGATAGTGATCTCGCCGATCATGTTTAGCATCTCATCGATCTTCTTGACATCCACCTTCACAAACTTGCCGCTGAAGAAGTCATAGTCGTCCTTTCGTCGGCCGTAGACCTCACGGGAATCAGTCGTCAACGCGGTGCTGACGACGAACTCCGACACCTTGGGATATTCCTTTTCCTTCGCGGGGGCGTCTTCCTTCGCCAAGTGTTCCTCGACTTTGGCAAGGACCTGCTGTTCCACTTCCGCCCTCTCCTCCCGGCCTTCAGACACGTCACGGACAAGACCCGTAACTGCGTCGAGCATATGAAGCAGAAGCTCGACCACTTCCCCGCTCACCGCGAGCTTCTTGTCCTTCACCTCTTCAAGGACGTCTTCCATCCTGTGGGCGATCCTGCTGATCACCGTCAGCTTGACGAGGGCAGCAGCCCCTTTCAGGGTGTGAGCAGCTCGGAAAAGGTCCTCGATAAGGCCCTCGACTTCTGGCGCCGTCTCGAGATCGGAAATGCCGCGCGAAAGGGTGTTGATGTATTCTTCCGCTTCTAGAAGGAAGAGGTCTCGAAGTTCTGAGCCGTCGATCTTCGCCATGCCTTGTTCACCGTATGCGGTAGGTCTCGAAGAATCGCTTCACATCGATGAGGTCTTCCACCGGGATGTCAACGTCGAAGGATACAAAGAAGGGGGTCGTTTCGGAGAGAAACCCGATGTTCTCATTCGCCACGTCGACTATGAGAAGCTTCACACTCGTGTAGGAAGGTTCCTCCATCGGATAAATCTTGGACAGGTCAATTGCGGGGATTATCTTGCCCCGAAGCGGGAAAGCCCCGTATACGTATTCAGGTGCACCTGGAATCGGAAATATCCTCACTATCTCTACTACTTCCTTCACCGCCTCAGCCGGGAGAAGAAACTCCCGCTCACTCACCTTGAACACACAGTAGGTACGCTCTTCCATGATGCCCTCTTGCCGCTCCCTTATCTGCTGAGGTATTTCTTCACCACCCTGAGCAACTCCATAGGCTCGGGCGGCTTTGTAAGGTACTCATCTGCACCCTGCTTCTGCCCCCAGATCTTGTCACTCTCCTGGTCCTTCGAAGAGAGGATGACGACCGGGATATTTCTGAGTTTCTCGTCTCTCTTCAAATCCCTGCAAAGCTGGAAGCCGTTCTTCTTCGGCATGACCACATCCAGTATGACGAGGTCGTAAGAATTGCTTCGTATAAGCCTTTCCGCTTCCTCGCCATCACCCGCTGTCGTAAGGGAATGCCCCGTGACGGCCAGCACAGACTCTATAAACCTTATGTCTGTCGCACTGTCGTCTGCTATGAGAATACTGGCCATGAGAGCATCCTCCTTCTATCTTTCCCTCACCGCGCCGGCCTTTGTAAGTACATACATGATCTTCTTCACCCTGTTCTCCTCGATGCCGCTCTCCGATGCCAGGGCCTCAAGGTTTCTTTCACCGTCAAGCAGGGCCACGATTCTACTCTCTTCATCGCTAAGGTGAAGTGCCGCCAAAGCCTCCCTCGCGAACAGCCTCACGAAGACCCGCTCGGTGTCCCGAAAGAGTATTGAGGGAATCTCCTCATCAACTTGCCGTGCACTCTCCACAATAAACGCGCTCGTACTCATCCGTGGCTGCACAATGTCGGGCATGCTGCTCGACGGCAAGCATTCAAAAAAGAAACTGCCGTACTCGAGCCCCAGCACGGCCGAGACTGCGCTCAGAAGGGCCGCTTCACCCGATGTCTTGCAATCCCCTCCTTTTTCGGTATCAGGAGCGCCCGGCCCGCTCAGCGACGCCCAACCAAGCCGCCCCATTAGAAAATATACCTCTGCGCTCAGGAGAGGTCCATAGACAAAAAGTCTGCCGGTCATCCTATTCGTTTCGACGAGTCTGAAGATTTCATGAGCGCTTACCCGGGAGAATTCGCCAGCGAGAGCGGTGCTCGAGCCCCTCGTAACCCCGGAGAGCTTGAGCATGTCCAAAACGCTGCGCTGCACAAGGAAAGGAAATTCACCGTGGATATACCGAGCTAATGCCCTCTCAACCGATAACTGCATGTCTGCACCAAAGGATGCCTCGGTCATGGGGCGTGGCTCGGAGAAGACCGGAGGCGCCGCAAAGGTTTCCTGATCTCGCGCCACATCAGCTCTCACATGAGCAGCCGTGTCTTCTGCAAACAATTGCTCTCCCGTGAATTCCTCTAGGGGTATCCGGTAAGGCTCCTCGACCGCCTCCTGCTCCGCAGGTCCCGTCTCCACCTCCAGTGTGTACAGCTCAGCCGCTACCCCGGCACCCTCCTCCTGCTCAGGCTCCTCTATGGGTATCCGGTAAGGCTCCTCAACCGCCTCCTGCTCCGCAGGTCCCGTGTCCACCTCCAGTGTGTACGGCTCAGCCGCTACCCCGGCACCCTCCTCCTGCTCAAGCTCCTCTACGGATATCCGGTAAGGCTCCTCGACCGCATCCTGCTCCGCAGGTCCCTCAACTCCCCGTAACGTGAACCCAGCAGGCTCTTCCACGTGCGAAGAGTCAACAATGGAGGCGACCTTCTCCACAAGAGTCTCAGACTTGAAGGGCTTTATGAAGTAGTCTGCGATGGCAAACTTTTCGATGAACTTCCTGCCAACGTCTTCGCCCTTGCCGGTGATGAGAATGATCGGAACGTCCTGGAGGAGCTGGCTCTCCCGTGCCAGCTTGCAGAACTGATAGCCGCTCATCCGGGGCATGATGAAGTCAACGAGTATCACCGAGGGCATGACTTCCTCGGCAATCTTGAGTCCCTCTTCACCATCCTCCGCGGTGTAAACCTTGTATCCCTCTTCCTCGAGTGCAAGTTCGGCGAGTCTCCTCACGAGAGGACTATCATCGATGACCACAACCTTTCCCCGCTCCATCACTCTTTTCTCACCTCTCCTCCCGCCCCGCAGGACACGTGTGGGCGTAATTATACCACAATGCGTTTTCGTCACCTCTTCCCGGCCACTCCTTACTAACATCCGCTATTCGAGGAGCTTCTTCATACTGACACGCATTCTGTCGATCGACTTCGCAAGCGCCGAAATTTCATCCTTCGTTTTGACCTCGATCTTCTGAGACAGCTTGCCCATAGACACTGACTCCGCGGCTTCGGTGAGGGCGATAACGGGGTCAATCACGGTGCGCTTCAGGCTCAAATTGATGGCGAAGGAGATTATGATCAGCACGGCGAGATAAATCGCCACGTTCACCAGAAGGGCCTTCCTGATCTTGCCGAGAATCTCTGTCTTATCCTTCAAAACATAGAAGTAGCCGATGTCCTTTCCTGCATAGTCCTTCAACGGAGCAATGCCGAGAAAGTACTCCCTGCCCGAATGGTACGCGCTACCAATAAACGGCTTGTCAGGCTTCCTCCGCGTCTCCTTTAGTATCTCCGCGGAGAGAACTCCCTCAGCGATGCCGGCCTGCGTCGAGTAAAATGAAGCGAATTCCCCGATCATCTTCACGTCCTTAGGGAGGCCCTCCCACACCAGAGCAGTCGACTCCCTGGAAAGAAGGACTCCGGCCTCGACGCCGAAGACCCGTTTCGCGTCATCGACGGCCGGAGTGAGGTTCCCCCCGAACTCGACTGACCCCGCATGAACCCCCCGGTTAAAGACGGGCACGACACCCCGAAGCCCTATTCCGCCTCTCCCCACCTCCACTCCTCTCACTCCGGTCTTCTTTTCATTCACAGACAGCACCGTGTTTCTGAAGGCCGACAGATCGTCACCATACTTCTCCAACATGTGCAACCTCAGGAAAGAGATCGCAGGCGGCTTGTGAAACTGAAACTGCGCGACATTGAATTCCTTTTTCAACGCTTCGTACCCCTCGGAGAACTCTGAAACGAGCCGGCCCCGATCGCCCTTCGCAAGGGCATCAGCCGCGACCGGCATCTTCGCAACGAGAGTCGCCATCTGTTGGTAGAACGCAAGCTGGCCGTCGATGATGCTCTGACCTGCTCTGAGTGTGCTCTTCAGCGAATCCTCCGCCTCTGCATTGAGAAGCGCCACTTGCGACATGTAGTTGTATATCGCCACGAGTGCCGTAATGGTCACCAGTATGAGGGCGACGGGGATGATTGTCTTTGCCTTGAGACTGAGGGTCATCACAGTCTCCTTGTCCTACGAGATGATACGCCCCACATCTCTGATAAACTCATTCCTGTCGTTCATATCTTCGATCTCCTCCTTGAGCATGTCGATGAGGACAAGCAGCTCTTCCCTCAGCGGCGGTGAAGAAGCCCGCCACCTGCCTTCTACAATCCTTGAAAAAACCTTCATGCCTACCGGCCCTATCTGCCTGATCAGAGCCGACTTGAGTTGCTCGCTGATCGCCGCGAACCTTTCGTCGGACAGGACATCAGCCGATCCGCCGTTCTCGCGTCCCGCCACGCTGGCCTCGATCGGCTTTGAAGACGCTTGCAGGACGCGGAGCACCTCTGCGGAAGGAATATTCACGCTGCTGATGTCAAGGCGCACATCAGGGACAAAGGAACACTCCGTGAACTCAAACCTCTCAAGGTGGGCGAGGCACTCTTGCCCCTTCGAGGCACCATGGGAAATGTGATGGATCTCACCATTTCTGAAGAATATCTTGAAAAGGCTGTTGCTGCCCTTCACACTCACCGAGAGGAGACCCGTCTGTTTCTTTCGGTGAACGTCAGTGGCAACCTCCGACAGAGCGGCTTTCATGGCCTCCTCCCTCACGCATCGCGCGAGGCGCACATCCCGCAGCGACCTGCCAAGGGTTTGAATCGAAAGGATAACGCTACATTAAGGTGGGGAGCCCTGCCGGGGCGTAGATCGAGAAGACTGAAAAAAAGACCTGCGCATCGCTAGCTTCGGCAACCCCTGCCACCATAGGTCGCAAGACGACCCTTAGGTCGAAGGCTTTACGTCCCATCCTTTCGAATAGTTTGCCTTTCTCGGTCACGCAAATTATCACTCATTCATGCACAGTTGTCAAGAAGTCTTATCACTGATTATCGACCTTTACTTGCAGTTCCTTTAATTGTCGGATCTCAACGCCTGACGGCGCACCGCTCATGAGACATACCGCCTTCTGGGTCTTCGGGAAGGCGATAACATCCCGGATTGAGTGGGAGCCCAGCATCAGCATCACGAGCCTATCGAGTCCGAGGGCGATCCCTCCGTGCGGCGGGGCGCCGAACTGAAAGGCTTCGAGAAGAAACCCGAACTTCTCGCGGGCATCGTTCTCGGTGATGCCCAGCACATCGAACATACGACGCTGCACTTCCGGTCTGTGGATTCTGATGCTGCCGCCGCCGATCTCGTTTCCGTTAAGCACGAGGTCGTAAGCCTTTGCACTGAGGGTGCTCAGAATTTCATGAGAGGAGGCTCCCGGATCAAGTGATCCAAGCGCGAGCAACTTCTCAACGTCTCCATCGGACGGCGAGGTAAACGGATGGTGCATTGCCACAAACCTCTTTTCCTCGTCGTCCCATTCGAGGAGGGGAAAATCAACCACCCAGAGGAACCTAAACCCTTCTCGCGCGAGATTCAGCCTCTCGGCGAGACCCAGTCTCATTCTGCTGAGAACATCGTGGACGACCTTTGGCCGGTCCGCGACAAAGAGCATCATGTCTCCCTCCTCAGCGCCAAGACGCTCCGCCATCTCTGCGAGGAGATCTGGGCCGAAGAACTTCGAAATCGGCGAGTCAAAACCGTTTTTCACCTTTATCCACGCAAGCCCCTTTGCGCCGAGGGCCTTGGCATCCTCGGTCATCACGTCAATCTCTCTCCTGGAAAGCCCCGCGAGCCCTTTGGCATTGATGCCTTTGACCCTCCCTCCCGACGCAAGCGCATCGAGGAAGACTTTGAAGGAACCTCTTTGGGCTATATCTGCAACGTCCCGCAACTCCAGCCCGAATCGCACGTCAGGCTTGTCGTTCCCGTATCTCTCCACGGCCTCATGATAACCCAACCTTTCAAAAGGCGGCAGAAGGGCAATTCCAAGCACTTCATCAAACAGCTTCTTGAGCATCCCTTCTACAAGTGAGAGTATGTCGCCGATGTCGACAAAAGACATCTCCATGTCGATCTGAGTGAACTCAGGCTGACGGTCAGCCCTTAAGTCCTCATCCCGGAAGCACTTCGCGATCTGGAAGTAGCGGTCCAAGCCCGAGACCATCAGTATCTGTTTGAAGAGCTGCGGCGACTGAGGGAGTGCATAAAAATGACCTGGGTTGAGCCTGCTTGGGACCAGATAGTCCCGCGCTCCCTCGGGCGTTGACTTGGTGAGCACCGGCGTCTCCACCTCGAGAAATCCCTCAGCATCAAGATAGTCACGGACAGCCTTCGTGACCCTGTGCCTTACAATCATGTTGCGCTGCAGATCTGGCCGCCTCAGATCGAGATATCTGTACTTGTACCTGAGAAACTCCGAGGTATCGGCGGCGTCCTCGATGGTGAAAGGCAGAGGAGCCGACTCGTTCAACACTGTCAGCGTCTCGGCGTACAACTCAATCGCTCCCGTGGGAAGCTGAGTATTCTCCGTTCCATCGGGTCTCAGCCTTACCTCACCCGAGACGGCGATCACGTACTCAGCCCTGAGATCATGAGCAATCCGGTGGGCTTCCGGCGATACTTCCGGACTGAATACCACCTGAATGATCCCGCTCCTGTCGCGCAGGTCGACAAAGATGAGCCCTCCGTGGTCTCTCCTTCTGAACACCCATCCGGCAAGTCTCAGTCTCTTGGCCGCGTCATGGGTTTCGACTTCACCACACCATGTATCTCGAATCATGCATCCTCCATCATCAAACTGGTCATCCCATCCGTTGTCAGACGCTCATCCTGCGCCGAGAAATCGACCTTGCTGAAGCGGCCATGAGGAGCCTCAGATCATCTTCCGTTAGGTACCTCAACTGCCCCGGTTTGAGTCCTCTAAGTGTGAGCCCATCGATTGCGATCCTCCTGAGTCTGAGGACAGGATGCCCGACCTTTTCGAGCATCCGCCGGATCTGCCTCCTCCGGCCTTCACGTATGGTGATCTCAAGCCACGAGTTCACTTCCGAAAAGCGGAGCAACCTCAACTCCGCAGGCATCGTGAGCCCGTCCTCAAGCCTGACACCAGTCCGCAGCCTCTCGACACTGTCCTGGGATATTTTCCCCTTCACCTTCACGTGATAGGTCTTCGGCACCTTCCGGGAGGGATGCAGCAAGGCGTTCGCAAAATCACCGTCGTTCGATAGGAGCAGGAGGCCCTCCGAATCATAGTCCAGCCTGCCCACGGGGAACACCCGGTAGCGGATGCCCTTAAGGAAATCTTTCACGGTCCTTCTGCCCTCGGGGTCAGAGAGAGACGTCACCACGCCGCGGGGTTTGTAGAACGCCAGGTACACCCTCGGTTCACGGTTCGTAAGAAGCCTGCCGTTCACCTTGATCCGGTCGCGCGACGGATCGGCCTTCATACCGAGACGTGCCGTTTCGCCGTTCACCGTTACCCTGCCCTCGAGGATCAGTTCTTCTGCCTTCCTTCGCGATGCAACGCCCATCTGGGCGAGTATCCTCTGGAGTCTCTCTTCCATCACCCCTCTCGGGACTGCGGCCTCACTGCACGTCGCCTCGCCAGCGCCGAAATCTAGCGGCGCACCTACGTCTTAATGTCGACATATGCACGCTCACGCAGTCCCTTAACCCAGTTCTTGTACTCTTTTTCGAACCCCTCCTGGGTCAGCCTCTGGCGTACGCTCTCCCTCAATTCCTGGGGCCCTTTGAACTCCTGGACCGAATCGAGCCTCACTATGTACACGCCTGTAGCAGTCCAGAACGGCTCACTGACCTCCCCGGGCTTCATCGTGGAGAGGACGGACAGGAATTCGGGAGAGACCTCTGCCTTCTTCAGGAACCCGCAGTCCCCACCGCTCTTCGCAGTGGCGTCTTCAGAATACTGCCTCGCGAGGAGACCGAAGTCCTCTCCGGACTTGATCCGACTGTATATATCCAGGGCTTTTTCATCGACTTTCAACCTCTCGTCCGCTTTTCTGAGAAAGATACGGCTCAGGGAGAACCCCTCGCTCTGACTCTGCAGGTCTGGGTGTTCTTCGAGGTAGGCATCTATGTCCTTCTCGCTCACGAGGACTTTGCTCCGCACCTCCTGTTCGACGATCCTTCCGGTCGTGATCTGCTCGGCAAGCTTCTTCTTGTAATCCTCGACGGTGAACCCCTCCCGAGCTATCGATTCAGCGAACTGTTCATCGTTCATCCCGTACTTCTTCTTAATACCTTCGATCGCCTTCCTCACGTCCTCATCTCCCGCAGAGATACCTATTTTCGACGCCTCTTGAAGGACAAGCTTCAGATCGATCATCTTTTCCAAGAAAGCTCTCTCGTTCTCCTTAAAGAATCTGCGTCGATCATCTTCCGACATTCCCTTGACTACGTCCGCCGCTTCGAACTCCATATTCTTGTAAACTTCACTCCATGTGATAACATCTTTGTTCACAATCGCCATGACGCGGTCAAGCAGGATGGCACCCTCCGCAGGCAGAAAAATACCCAACACCAGCGCACAGATTGCCGCGAACAAGCGAAGGCGCTCAAGTCCATCCGATTCCCCATGAAAGAAAGTACGATACATCAGCACACCTCCGATTGAGACTCGTCACACACGTCCGGATGCCCTCTTCCTAACATATCCTCGGGAGCTGTTCCCCAGAGAGCATATCGATAATGCGGGTGCCGCCGACGGGCGTCTTGAGAAGTACCATACCGTTCCGGCTCCTATCTTCCGCCATGACCTCACCTATAACCGCCGAGGCCCCCGCCCGCGGGTGACACCTCATCTTTTCGACAATAGCCTCTGCAGCTGAGGCAGCGACAATTGCTACGAGGATCCCCTCGTTTGCGACATACAGAGGGTCTATGCCAAGCAGGTCACATGCGCCCCTCACCCCTCCGGAAACGGTTATTGCCTCTTCGTCTATTAAGAACCCAAGGCCCGCTTCCAAGGCCAGTTCTTTGAGCGTCGTGGCGAGCCCCCCCCTCGTGGGGTCTCTCATCATCTTCACCCCTCCCACGCTCAACATGGCTTCCACGAGGCTGTTCAGGGGGGCCGTATCGCTCACAATAGGCGGGGCGAAGCTCAGCCCGTTTCTCTCAGCGAGCACAGCCACTCCGTGGTTGCCGACCGGACCGCTCACGATGACCTTATCTCCGGGACAAATAAACTCAGGACCGAGGGAGACTCCCCCGGGAACAATTCCGATCCCGCACGTGTTGATGAAAATGCCGTCTCCCTTGCCCTGTTCCACGACCTTCGTATCACCGGTGACAACGCGCACCCCTGCATCCTTCGCCGCTGCGGCCATTGAGGAGAGTATGCGCGACAGGTCGTCCAACGGAAACCCTTCCTCTATAATAAACCCCACCGAAAGAAAGAGAGGCCGAGCACCCGCGACCGAGAGGTCGTTCACTGTACCGAATATCGCCAGGCATCCAATGTCCCCGCCAGGGAAAAAAACGGGAGAGACCACATACGAATCTGTAGTGAACGCAAGCCGGGGCCCGCCTCCGGAAAGGTCTCCTCCGACATTCAGCCCGAGGTCCAGAACCGCGGAATCCCCGAGGATGTCTATACCAAACTCAGGGGCGAAGTGCTCCCTGATAAGTTGGTGCATCAACCTTCCGCCGCTTCCGTGGCCGAGGAGGATCCGTTCCAATTTACCGCTCCCCGACGGGAATAGCCTCTACCGCGGACGACGGTAGGCTCTCTTTCACGGACCCCCGCGCGGTAACATAATAGCGCGTGCTCACAGAAAGCGGCTCGTTGTCCCTGAACGCAGGGACCGTGGTATCGCCTATCGCCACGAATGCCGGCTCCGCGGCCCTCCTTCTGTACACCCTGTAACCAGTTATCCAGGCCTCGGGATTCTCAGTCCATTGGAGTTGCACTCCTCCCGAGAGGGGCACGTACTCGAGACCGCGGGGGCTGGTAGGAACAAACATCTCCGGTCGAATCTCGAGTGCGTCTGAGAGAGGACCTTCGACGGAAATGTCAGCCTCGACTACAGGCCGCACGTAGTAGTACACGGTACGATCAGCGCGCACACTGTCCCTGTAGCGTGCCTCACTGATCGCCGCCTTGTGAATGGGGGCAACAGGCGGTTCAGCCTTTTCCAGGGTCCTGTACACGAAGTACCGCACTCCGCTGATCGGTTGCCACTGTATCTCAACGGCATCTGGATATACTCGATACGACAACTCTGAGGGAGGTGACGGAACATCACGGAGGGATGCGTCAAGTGAAGGCGGAGGGTCGCTCATCACTCCTTTTTTGCTCTCCACGAGAATCCTGTAGCAGTACGAGACCCCTCTGCGCACATCCGTGTCAGCGAAATGAGACTGTTTCGCCATAACGTGCCCGATCTCCACGAATGAGACACACTCTCCTCGATCAGCCTCTTCCGTCTGCGCCCTTTCAAGACGAAATCCATCTATTCTTGACCGTTCCGATTCGGGATAAGTCCACGTCAGCACGAACCCGCCTTCGCGCTGAACGGCCCGCACCTCCCTGACGGGGGAGGGTTTCACATACGCTTTCAGGGTCGGTTCGGATTTTCTCCCGCAGGAAAGGCACGTGAGCGCGACAAGAGCAACGGCTGCGATCAGAAGCGCGAAGATACGCAAGGAACGACCGGGTATCATGCGTCTCGACGAAGCCTACGGGCGAGGCTCTCTATCTGCCTCTTCACTTCATCCCTTGACGTACCTCCCGCGGACCTTTTGGAATCCACCGAGACATTCACATCGAGTATCCGGTACACATCCTCATCAATCCTGTCTGAAAAGGAGCGGTACTCGTTAATATTGAGGTCGGTGAGCTGCTTTCCGTGGTCGAGTGCGTAACGCACGATCCTGCCCGTGATCTCATGGGCGGTACGAAAGGCAACACCCTTCCCCACGAGATACTCGGCCAGGTCGGTGGCCGTCGCATGGGCCGCGCCCGCGGTCTCCCTCATCCGTTCGACGTTGAAGGCGATGCCGGGAAGCATCGCAATGAGCATGTGAAGTGTGGACCTTACGGTGTCCGCGGTATCAAAGACCGCTTCCTTGTCCTCCTGCATGTCCCTGTTGTAAGCGAGCGGCAGTCCCTTCATCGTCGTGAGCAGCCGCATAAGATTTCCGTAGACCCTTCCCGTCTTCCCGCGCATCAGCTCCGCGACGTCGGGGTTCTTTTTTTGGGGCATGATGCTCGACCCCGTCGTGAAGGCGTCGGGCAGTTCGATGAACGAAAACTCCACGGCGGACCACAAGACGACTTCTTCGGCAAGCCTCGACAGATGCATCATGAGTATTGCCGAATCAGCCAGATATTCAAGTGCAAAATCCCTGTCGGAGACGGAGTCGAGGCTGTTTTCCGACACTCTGTCGAAGCCCAGCAGCTCAGCCACGTACTGTCTGTCTATAGGCAGTGAGGTCCCCGCAAGGGCGCATGCGCCGAGGGGGAGAACGTTTATCCTGCTGACCGACTCGGAGAACCTCAGCCTGTCCCTTTCAAACATCTGCGCATAGGCCATGAGGTGGTGGGACAGGAGCACGGGCTGAGCCCTCTGAAGGTGGGTATATCCGGGCATGATGTCGCCAAGGTGCTGCTCGGCACGTGCGACAAGGTGAAGTTGTAGCTGCTCCAGCAGTCCGCATAACCCCACCACCTCATCCCTGAGATACAGCCTGAGGTCAAGTGCGACCTGGTCGTTCCTCGAACGAGCCGTGTGAAGTTTAGCTCCAACCTCTCCTATTCTTCTTATGAGTGCAGACTCGATGTGCATGTGGATGTCCTCGAGTGCCTCATGAAACTCAAACCGCCCGTGGCCGATCTCCGCCGCGATTTCCTCGAGGCCGTCCACGATCTTCTGCGCTTCCTCGACAGATATGATGCCCTGACGGCCGAGCATCCTGGCGTGGGCGATGCTCCCCTGGATGTCATACCTCCAGAGCCTCTTGTCAAAAGAGATGGACTCCGTGTATCTCTCCACGACTTCCGAGGTGTCTCCGCTGAATCTGCCTGCCCAGGGTTTCTTGGTTGACATTACTTGTTTTGCTCGGTCTTCTGTGCCTGCCTTTCAGCGATGATCTTCTGGGCAAGGTGCCCCGGCACCTCTTCGTAATGCGAGAATTCCATCGAATAGAGGCCTCTCCCGGAGGTCATGCTCTGGAGTTGGTTCGCGTAGGTGAGCATCTCAGACATCGGGGTGAGAGCGACGATCTTCTGGTTCCCTCCCGCCTGGGGTTCGACACCCTGCACCTTCCCGCGTTTCGCGTTAAGGTCTCCGATGACCGTCCCGAGCGTGTCATCGGGAACGACTACTTCCACCTTCATAATGGGCTCCAGCAGCGTCGGCTTCGCCTCCATCACCGCCTTCTTCAGGGCCATGGAACCGGCGATTTTGAAGGCCATCTCCGACGAGTCTACGGAGTGGTAGGATCCGTCAAACAGGGTGACTTTGATGTCGACAAGGGGGTATCCTGCGTATACCCCTTCGCGCATGGTCTCGACTACCCCCTTCTCCACTGCAGGGCGGTACTGCTGCGGTATCACGCCGCCGACGATCTTGTCGGCGAACTCATAGCCCGTCCCCCTCGGGAGGGGCTCGATTTCGATCCAGCAGTCCCCGTACTGACCTCGTCCTCCCGACTGCTTCTTGTATTTGCCCTGCACGCTCGTCTTGCCTTTGATCGTTTCCCTGTACGGTATCTTAGGCGTCTTCATCAACACGTCGACGCCGAACTTCCTTTTGAGCTTTTCAAGGGCAACCTCGAGGTGCACCTGGCCCATTCCGGAGAGTATCATCTCTCGGGATTCTTCATCCCTCGTGAAACGGAGCGTCGGGTCCTCCTCAAGGATGCGCTGCAGGCCGGTGCTCACCTTCTCTTCGTCACCCTTGCTCTTGGGCTCGATTGCGTAGGAAATCACGGGATCGGCGAAGCGGACCGGCTTGAGCACGATAGGATTCTGGTCCTCACAGAGAGTGTCCCCCACATTTGTTTCCTTGAGCTTTACCACCGCCGCAATCTCCCCGGCACCCACGGACTGAGCGGGCACGTGCTTCTTGCCGAGCAGGTAGAAGACCTGGCCTATACGTTCCTTGGTCCCCGTAGTAGAGTTCAGCACCGTTGAATCGGCCTTCAGCACACCCGAATAGACCCGGAATATGGAGAGTTTGCCTGCGAAGGGGTCGGCTATGGTCCTGAAGACATACGCGCTGAGCGGCTCTGTCGGGAGCGCCTTTCTCTCGACCTCGCTGCCGTCCTTTGGCGACGTGCCCCGTATCGGCGATATCCTGCTCATTTCCTCCGGTGAGGGGAGGCAGAGTAACAACAGGTCGAGAATCTGCGGGACCCCGATCATGCGGGTCGCAGAACCGCAGGCAACGGGAGTGAACCGCCGCGTGAGGCACGCCTCTCGTATTCCTTTGCGAATCTCTTCCGCAGTGAGTTCACCCCCCTCGAGATACTTCTCGAGCAAGGCGTCATCGGCTTCGGCGATCTTCTCAACGAGTTTCTTCCTGAACTCATCGGCTGCCTGGAGTTCGTCAGCGGGAATTTCGGTCTCGACATACTTGCCGCCCTCGTGCACAAGAGCCTTCATGCTCACCAAATCGATGACGCCCCTGAACTTCTCCCCCTGACCCAGAGGCAGCAGCAGGGGGATCGCCTCGCCTTCGAAAGACTTTTCGATATCGCCGAGGGCCATCGAAAAGTTCGCTGACTCCTTATCCATCTTGTTGATGAAGACGAGGCGCGGCACCTCGAATTCACCGGCGTATTGCCAGACCTTCTGCGTCTCGGCCTTGACTCCGGAGATCGCGCTCGCAATCACAAGAGCACCGTCGACTGCTCTCAGGCAGCCCCTCGTGTCCTCAATGAAATTGATAAAGCCTGGCGTGTCAACGATGTTCAAACGTGTGTTCTTCCAGTCGCAAAAGGCAACGGCGGACGACACGGAGATCTTGCGTGCGATCTCCTCGGGTTCGAAGTCGGTCGTGGTGTTCCCGGCATCCACCGTACCCAGCCTGTCGATTGCACCCGCGGTATAGAGCATGGCTTCGGTGAGCGATGTCTTGCCCGCGCCGCTGTGCGAGATGACTGCAAAATTTCTTATGCCTGCCACATCAAGTCTCGTCATGACTACCCCCTTTATATTCGTTCCGTGGGATCACAAAAAAGGCGATTCGCCCAAAAGCATGCCTCAGGACTCCAATACCTCCTCGACAACCGGCATCGATTCTCTCCTTGCGCCGCGCCAGCGTGTGAACAGCTTCATGATCACGAAAGCGATAACGAAAAGCCCAAAACCCGTTATCGCCGAAACGATGTCTGAATCTGCATCCGCGAAAAGCCTGCTCACGTATTCCTTGCCCAAAATTGCCCCCACTATGAGCAGCAGGGAGGGAAGACCGAAAAGCAGGGCCGTACCCTTGAGATAGGTGTAAGGCTTCATCGAAACCTTCACCCTGTCGCCGGGCAGGGCCTTCGCAAGGTTGAGTGCCACGATCTCCGCGAACTCCCCTGATGACTTGCACACGGAACCTGCGGCACACCCTTCACAGGCGCTGTGGCGCTCTACAAGGACGACGGCCTTGCCCTCGGTGACCTCCCTGACGATTCCTATCTCTTCCAGATTGTCACCCCTGATGGCATCGGACGGGGATCAGCCGGTCGGTGGACCCATCGGCCCGGCGGCTTTCGACCAACTGTCGTGAGTACAGCTTCACGCGAGTCCGATCGGTGAGACTTCCCGTCGCGTTACTCCTTCTCCTTGAGGAGCTTGTACTCAATACTGTCGACCAACGCCTGCCACGATGCCTCTATTATGTTCTCAGAGACCCCGACCGTCCCCCAACGAACACGGTCGTCTCCAGACTCAACAAGAACGCGCACCTTGGCCGACGTACCCTTGCCTGCGGTGAGCACCCGCACCTTGTAGTCATGGAGCTTGACATCCTTAAGCTCCGGGTAGAATTTCTCGAGTGCCTTTCTCAAGGCGTTATCTAGAGCGTTCACAGGCCCATTCCCCACCGCAGCCGTATGCTCGATGCTCTTGTCTACCTTGACCATGATCGTCGCTTCGCTCAAGGACTCCTCAAGTTCCTTGGTCTTCTCGACGATTACCCTGAACCCGAGGAGGTCGAATACCCTCCGGTAAATGCCGAGGGATTTCTTGAGGAGCATCTCGAATGACGCCTCCGCTCCCTCAAACTGGAATCCCTGGTGCTCAAGTTCCTTGAGCTTGTTGAGTATCCGCTGCACCTCGGGGGAATCAGGCTCGAGATGTATGTCGAATTCCTCGGCCTTCCTCAGGACGTTGCTCTTTCCCGCGAGGTCCGATATGAGCACCCTCTGGGAGTTGCCCACGAGCTCGGGCATGATATGTTCGTAAGTCGCCGACTTCCGCCGCACTGCGCTCACGTGGATGCCACCCTTGTGCGCGAACGCGCTGTCACCTACGTAAGGCTGTCTCTTGAAATGGCGTATGTTGGCTATCTCGTTCACAAACCGAGATGCGTCGCGCAGTCTCCTCAGCTGCTCTTCGGTGAGACCGCGCATGCCCAATTTCAGCTGGAGATTCGGTATCACGGAACAGAGGTTCGCATTCCCGCAACGTTCTCCGAACCCGTTGATCGTCCCCTGGACCTGCTGCGCCCCCATATCCACGGCGATCACTGAATTTGCCACCGCGCACTCCGAATCGTTATGGGCGTGGATGCCGAGAGGCGACTTCACGCGCTTTTTCACCTCGCCGATGACCCGCTGGACCGTGCCCGGCATATTGCCGCCGTTCGTGTCGCAGAGGATGAGGCTATCGGCGCCGGCTTCCTCAGCCGCATTAAGACACTTGATTGCGAACTTGGGATTATCTCTGAACCCATCGAAGAAATGCTCGGCATCGAAAAACACCTTTTCCACATGCTTCTTGAGAAAAGAGACGGATGCGTGGATGATATCGAGGTTTTCTTCAAGGGAAACCTTCAGCGCTTCCTTCACGTGGAAGTCCCAGGTCTTTCCAAAGATGGTCACGACCCTTGTCTTCGCGTCGAGGAGGGCCTTGATATTCACGTCGTCCGCAGCGCGATGCCGGGGCCTGTGCGTGCTCCCGAAGGCCGCAACTGCGGCGTTCTTCAGAGAGAGCCTGCGCACCTTGCGGAAATACTCGGCGTCCTTCGGGTTCGAACCCGGCCAGCCTCCCTCGATGTAGTGGATCCCGAGTTCGTCCAGTTTCTCGGTAATGCGGAGTTTATCCTCGACAGAGAAAGAGATGTCTTCCGACTGGGCCCCATCCCTGAGGGTCGTGTCGTACAGTTCTATCTGCCTCGCTTTTGCCATTCCCGTCCCCGGCGACCTCTTCATTCCCGCCCCGCGAGGCCGAAGGCATCGTGCAGCACCCTCACGGCAAGCTCGGTGTACTTCGAGTCGATGAGGCATGAGACCTTTATCTCGGAAGTGCTGATGGCCATGATGTTGATCGAATGATGCGCGAAGGTGTCGAACATCTGCGCCGCCACTCCTGAGTGGGTGCGCATGCCCACACCGACAACGGATATCTTCGCAATGTCCTCTCTCAGATCAGTGCCCTTCGCCCCGAGATCCCCGGCGATCCTCTCCGTGAGGGCGAGGGCATTCCTGCTCTCGGTCTTCGGAACGGTGAAAGAGATGTCCGCTGACTTCCCGTCACTGCTCACGTTCTGCACGATCATGTCAACGACAATCCCGGCTTCCGCGATGCCCTTGAAGAGACGCGCGGCGATGCCGGGCATGTCAGGAACACCGACCACGGTGATCTTCGCCTGGTTTTTGTCGTGTGCGATTCCCGATACCACCACCTCTTCCATATCCTTGTCCTCCTTCGTAACCAGGGTGCCGGGGTTGTCGTTAAAGCTCGACCGGACCACCACGGGAACCATGTATTTCATCGCGAATTCCACGGATCTCGTCTGGAGCACCTTGGCGCCGAGACTCGCCATCTCGAGCATCTCTTCGTAGGAGACCTTGTCAAGCTTCCTCGCTTCGGGCACGATGTTCGGGTCCGTGGTGTATACACCATCGACATCGGTGTATATCTCGCACATATCGGCGTTTATTGCAGAAGCGACCGCCACCGCCGAGAGATCCGAGCCGCCCCTGCCGAGAGTAGTGATGTCTCCCGCTTCCCCCGTTATTCCCTGAAAGCCCGCGATCACGACGATGTCGCCTTTCTCCAAGGCCTTCTCTATCCTGTCGCTGCTGATGCGCTCAATCTTCGCCTTTGTGTGAAACGAGTCGGTAATGATTCCCGCCTGCCAGCCCGTCAGTGCCACGGCGCTTCTACCTTTCTCCTGTATCGCCATAGCGGTCAGTGCCGTTGTCACCCGTTCCCCTGACGAGAGGAGAAGGTCCATTTCCCGGTCCTTCGGATCTGATGAGACCTGATGGGCAAGCTGTATAAGCTTGTCGGTCTCCCCCGCCATTGCAGAGACCACGACGGCGACCTCGTGTCCCTCGCTCGCCGTCTTGACCACACGATCGGCAACGGCTCTTATCCTCTCCACATTGGCGACAGACGTGCCTCCGTACTTCTGGACGATGCGCACCGGTCAAACCTCCTCGATAAAATAATCCATCAGCCTGTGTCCTTCCTCAAAGACCACTATGCCCGGCCTCTGAGTGATATCCTCATCGAAGCGGGCATCCTCGTTGTACTTTTCATGGCGGCTGTCATAGATGACATATGGGACCGGTTCGTCAGTGTGTGTTCTCACTTTCACGGGTGTCGCGTGGTCGGGCATGAGAAGAATGCGGTATTCAGGGAATTTCTCCTTGAGCCCGGCCATGACTCTCCCCACGACGAAGGAGTCGAAATCCTCGATCGCCCTCACCTTGTCCCGGTAGTTCCCCGAATGGCCGGCCTCGTCTGGCGCCTCGACATGGATATAGACAAAATCGACCTCCTCGAGTGCCTCAAGGGCATACTCCGCCTTGCCGGCGTAGTTCGTATCGAGCCAACCCGTCACGCCCGGCACGTCGAGAATCTTGAACCCGGCGTATACTCCAAGCCCCTTCGTGAGGTCGACGGCGGAGATCAGGGCTCCGGACACTCTGTATTTCTCCTGATAAGTCGGAAGATGCGGCCTGCTCCCCTGCCCCCACAGCCAGATGCTGTTCGCTACCTTCTTCCCCTGTCTCGCACGCTCGGCGCTCACAGGATGGCATTCGAGCACGCCGACCGAACGCCTCATAAGGTCGCGCAGTACCATGCTCCCGTCGCCCTGCGGGAGAAACTCCGTGACCTCCCGCTCGAGGATGTCGTGCGGGGGGGTGCACACGGGCTTGGCACTGCCGTTCTTCCACACCATCAGGTGCCGGTAACTCACGCCCGGATAGAAGGTGATCTCCTCGGTGTTCAGCTTCTCTCCCAGCGCAGCGATAAGTTGGCGCGCCTCGCCGGTGCCAATATGACCGCTGCTGTAATCATCCATCACCGTTCTTCCGTCCCCTTCGCGCCTCAGGGTGACCAGGTTGCAGCGATATGCCACGTCCGTTTCTTCGAGGGTGATGCCCATGCTCGCCGCTTCAAGGGGGGCCCTGCCCGTGTAAAAGCGGCCGGGGTCATAGCCCAGGATACTCAGATTGGCGACGTCGGAGCCGGCGGGGAAGCCACGAGGGATGGTCCTCACGCTGCCGATGGTACCGCGCCGCGCCAGCTCGTCCATGTGGGGAGTAGCGGCCTTCCGCAGCACTGTGACATGCCCGAGTTCCTCAATCGGCCTATCAGCCATCCCGTCTCCGATTATGACCACGTATTTCATAATAGACCCTCTATCAGTGTGCGCACATCGTCGTACTCAGCCCGGACCCTGATCGCCTCATCGGCCACCTTGAAGACCGTGTCCGGGTCTTTAAGGCCGTTTCCCGTCAGCGTGCACACCACCTGATCGGCCTTGTCGAAATACCCCTCCCGGTGCAGCTTCAGCACTCCCGCGAGAGACGCGGCCGATGCGGGCTCACAGAATAGCCCTTCCGCTGACGCGACAAGTTTATATGCGGCAAGGATCTCCTCGTCAGTCACCGCCTCGATCCTTCCACCCGATTCATCCCGTGCTACGACGGCACCTTGCCAACTCGCAGGGTTTCCGATCCTGATCGCAGTGGCCACCGTCTCGGGTTTCTCGACCGGATGGCCGAGAACGATCGGCGCGGCCCCCGCTGACTGAAAGCCGAGCATCCTGGGCAACGCGGCGATCGCTCCTGCTGCCAGATATTCCTTATACCCCTTCCAGTGCGCGGTGATGTTCCCGGCGTTTCCCACTGGCAGCGCGTGGTACCGCGGAGCAGACCCGAGTTGGTCGCACACCTCGAAGGCGGCCGACTTCTGACCCTCTATTCTGAAGGGGTTGATCGAGTTCACCAGCGTGACCGGATAGTGCTGGACCACTTGCTTCACTATGGCAAGGGCCTGGTCGAAATTTCCTTCTATCTGCAAGACGTGCGCACCGTGCACGAGCGCCTGCACAAGCTTGCCCAGGGCTATTTTCCCCTCGGGTATGAGCACGATCGCCTTGATGCCGGCACGGGCCGCATAGGCAGCCGCGGAGGCCGACGTGTTGCCGGTCGACGCGCAGATGACCGCCCTTGCGCCTGACTCCACCGCCTTCGAGAGTGCGAGCGTCATGCCCCTGTCCTTGAACGAACCGGTAGGGTTCGCCCCGTCAAATTTCAGAAAGATCTCAAGGTCGATCCCCGCCTTCTTCTGAAGGTTGGCCGCCCTTACGAGAGGCGTGTTGCCCTCGAGAAGCGTCACGACCGGACCATTCTCCGAAACAGGAAAGAACTGACGGTACGCCTCGATAATCCCTTTCCAGGGCACTCCAGTGCCACAGGGCCGCGTTAGTTCCATGTGCTCTCCATGCTTCTGAACGTTTCAGAATGGGGCTTCAAAAACTCAGGGTGACACGCGCCGGCAAGATAGACAGGAGCCCGCACAGCATCTATTCGATAACGTCACCCTCGACGAGCTCTATCTCGACTCCCTGTTCCCTGAGGGCCCGTATGCCCTCCTCGAGATTCCGGTCCTCTCCCTCGAGTTCGAGTACCATCTCGCCTACCGTGTCAGTCACGCGGGCTCGCCTGATGTTGGGCATGACGTCATACTGCTTCGCCATTGTGAACAGTACGGGCTCCTTGATGAGGTGCTGAGGAAACGTCAGTCTGACCCTTCGTTTCATGGAATGCCCCTTTCCTGCAGCGAGTGCGGGGCGGGACCTCCCGGAGCAGAACGAGCCGGGCTCATCCCACTCTCCCCTGCGCGGCCGCCCGCGATAGCCGGAACAATCGAGACCTCGTCACCATCCTTCACGTGGGTCTGCTCACCCTGGAGAAACCGTATGTCTTCTTCATTCACGTACACATTGACGAATCTTCTCACCTTTCCGTTTTCCGAAATTCTTTCCGCAATGCCCGGATACCGTGTCTCGAGGTCGTTGATCAGACCTATGATGGTCCCGGGTGCTCCTTCGACCTCCTCCTTGCCCTGCGTCAGCCTCTGGAGCGGAGTCGGAATTCTCACTTTCACTGCCATCGCTTCACCTCCACATATCTTCATGCCGTTACGTGCGCATCAGGAGCCTGTCCCGCGGCCGAAACCCCGCCGACTCACCGGCTCTCAATCGCCGCCGTTCCGCCCTTATATATCGCATCAAGCACCTCTTCAAACGAATCGAGATTCGCCTTGATGCGGTGCACCCGCGCAGTATGACCGGTCAGCGCCTCCTGTGTCTTGAGGCCGTTTCCGGTCACGCTGATTACGGTCGTCTCGTTCCGCCCGATTACGCCGTTTTCGATGAGATTCTTGGCCACTGCCACCGTCACTCCTCCCGCCGTCTCGGCGAAGATGCCTTCCGTTCTCGCCAGGAGCTTCATGCCCTCGATTATCTCCTCGTCCGAAACGTCCTCCCCTTGTCCGCCGCTCTCTTTGACCACCTGCACGGCGTAATAACCGTCTGCAGGGTTGCCGATAGCAAGGGACTTCGCGATGGTATGCGGCTTGACCGGCCTGATCACGTCAATCTTTTGCTTCACCGCCGTCGTGATCGGACTGCACCCCGCGGCCTGAGCGGCAAATACCCTCGTGTCAACATCTCTCAGGATCCCAATTTCCCGGAACTCCTTGAAAGCCTTCCAGACCTTCGTGAGAAAGGACCCGCTCGCACATGGCACGATGACGTTATCAGGGGCTCTCCAACCCAACTGCTCCACGATCTCGAACCCATGCGTCTTCGACCCCTCCGCGTAAAAGGGACGGATGTTGATATTCACAAAGGCCCAGCGGTACTTGTTCGCGATCTCACTGCAGAGTCGGTTTACCTCATCGTAGTTGCCGTCCACGGCGACCAGGTTCGGCTCGTAGACAATGGAGGCCACAATCTTGCTCGGCTCAAGTGAAGCAGGGATAAA
Source organism: Chloroflexota bacterium (assembly GCA_050257935.1). Classification (GTDB taxonomy): domain Bacteria; phylum Nitrospirota; class Thermodesulfovibrionia; order Thermodesulfovibrionales; family Dissulfurispiraceae; genus JBLMXV01. The sequence continues at coordinate 1,126 of JBLMXV010000124.1, read as the reverse complement.
GACGAACCTTCTGAACCCCGAACTCGCGCCTTGTGCAGATACCGAATGAGCGAGGTTCCCCGTTGACGCACACGCCACGGTGTCAAAGCCGAACTCTTTAGCCTTGGTAAGCGCCACCGCGACCACTCTGTCCTTGAACGAAAGCGTCGGGTGCGTGACGGTGTCATCCTTGACGTACAGCTCCTTGACGCCGAGGACGGCAGCGAGCCTGTCCGCTCTGATAAGCGGGGTGTATCCGGACCTGAGGCCCACCTTGGGCTCGCCGTCGACAGGCAGCAACTCTCTGTACCGCCAGAGGGTTCCATCCCGCTTCTCGATCTGACGCCTCGTGAGGACCCGCCTTATCCTCTTGTAATCGTAGACCACTTCAAGGGGACCGAAGCAGAACTCACACACATAAATGGGGGCAACAGGGTATTCCCTCCCGCACTCCCTGCACTTGAGTCCATCGACGTATCCCAAGGCCTCCTCCTCATGCTGCGACAATCCCCCGGGGACAGCGCACCGCAACCGCTTAAAGTCAAAACAGTATTTTACTTGAAGACCGGAACAAAATTAAATACGCTCCGTGCTCCGCACCTGCGCACGCACGCCTGGCAACCTGAGGAATTGCGCTCCGCCGGTCACAGGATGTAAAATTGACCGTCGGGCGTTTTTAAGCCGCCCAGAATCGAATCGCTTAGGAGGTACTGATGAGACTATGCCAAGGTTGGTGCAAAACTGGAGCGTTGGCGCTCCTCTGCATGCTTATGTCAGTGTTTATCGCTCCTCCCGGAGGAACTGCCGCAGTCGGGAGCTTCGATGTAATTGTTGCGGACCTTAACAGCAAGGATTGGGAGACCAGGCTGGCAGCAGTGGAGAAACTCGGAACTGTCGAGGATCCCAGGCGAGTCGACGTTCTCCTCAATGTCGCCGACACCTATCAGGAGTACTGGCCGGTCAAGATAAAGGCCATGCTTCTCCTGGGCGAGACAGGGGACCCGAGGGCAATCGAAGTACTCCTTGCCGTATACAACGATCCCTTCCTGAACAACCTGTGCCCTTCCATTAAATCTCACGCAGCCATTGCCTTGGGCGGCTTCAACGACGATTCGCGCGTAGTCAGCGCCCTCATTACGGGTATTAA
>JBLMXV010000123.1:0-5105 GCA_050257935.1 Chloroflexota bacterium | reverse complement strand
GAGGAGAAGTCGCCTGGGTGCTGGGCAGTGTTGCCGAGAGGGTTGTCAGCCACTCGACAGTGCCCGTCCTACTCATGAGAGTGATGGAATTCAAGCCGCCGCTCCTTAAAGAGGAGTTCTTCATGGGCGCCTGAGTAATGCAATTGTGCCGCACGGGATTGATCTCATGACTCCCGTTCGTGTGCAGAATGAGACGAGACTCTCACTTCGAGAGTCTGATGCTCACATCGTCGAGTCATAGGGCGGCAGGAGGAGACTTCGTCTACCGGAGACTCTTCCTGCCCGTCAATTCGTCTCTTACTTCAGATCCGATGGCTTCAGCGAGTTCTTCACCCATTATCTTGCCACGACTTCCGTCTCCGCAGTCATCCCCACGCCGTCTCTCAGGAAGGTGATCACGACGCGGGTCCCCGCCTTCAGAGTTTTGAGGAATTCCGAGAGATCCTTGATCCGATCGAGCCTCACACCGTTAGCCTCTGTGAGCACATCCCCCTGTTTGAGTCCCGAAGCAGCGGCAGGTGAATCCGGCACCACTCCCGAGAGACGAATCCCGGGGCCCGGGAATGCGAAGTCCGGCACAGTGCCGAGGCTGACTTTCCTGCCCGCGCTCCGCTCAGCTGTCCCTTCCCGCCTTATCGAAGGAGTGAGCGGCCCTTCCCTCCCCGCGAGATACGTCACAGCTTCTCTTGCAACCGAAGCGACCTTCACAAGCCCCGACTCATCTATTTTGTCGGCCGTGTCACCAGGACAATGGTAGTCGAGATGGGGTCCCGTGGTGAGCTGCACCGCAGGGACCCCCACCTCCAGAAAACTCACCTGATCGCTCGCGTCAAGATCCTGCGAACCCGGCTCGACCTCTACCCCCGAGACAAAGCCAGCCCCCCTGAAGATGTGGACCCATTCGTCGGCAGAATTCGCCCCGAGAAGGAGAAGCTTGTTTCTTCCGAGCCTGCCGACGGTGTCAAGATTTATCACACCCAGAGCTTTGCGGGCGGAATACGGTGTGTAGTCAGTGACGTAGCGGGTCGATCCAAGTCTGGACGCCTCCTCACCGGTGAAGGCGACAAAGACGATCGTGCGGTCGGGTTTCGGGCCCTTCGAGATGGCGTCTGCGAGTTCCAGGAGAACAGCGACGCCGCTGGCATTGTCATCGGCCCCTGGATGGATCTTGCCCTTATTTCCTTCCCTTACGTCCGGCCAGCCGAGTCCGAGGTGGTCGTAGTGAGCCCCGACGACGACGCTCTCTGCGGCGGCCTCTTGACCCGGAATTACGCCAATCACATTCTTAAGCGTGACAGACCGATCAGGTTCGCCACTATTGCAAGCCCATGTCTGGTAATAGCCGCCGTCTGTTCCCCCGGGCTTGAGGCCGGACTCCCGGAACCTTCCTGCGATGTACTCGGCTGCCCGATCAAGCCCTGAGGAACCGATGCCCCTTCCCTCCATATCGAGGCTCGAAAGAACACGCACTGTTTCAACCATTCGCGCCCCCGAAAGCGCCAAAGGCGGTTTCACGAGAGGCGCCCTCGTCGCGAGGCGGGCCATCTCCACCTTCACCGGGATCCCGTCATCGTCCGCGAGGTACGCGGTCATCGGGGAATCTATGACCGGCCATCTCCCCTTTGCAGTATTTGCGGGCTCAGGCCCATCGAAGATGAGATAGCTGTACTTATGGTAGTGCGGAAGTTTGCGGCCGAGACCCGGCAGGGCGTCGCTCCGGTCGGTCGCAATGAGCATAAGCGCAAGGTCAGGGTTGCGTGCGCTCCTTGATGTGAATACGAATGAACTGCCGTCCACCGGTATGTCTCGCCCCTCGATCTGCACTGTCTTAGCGGACACTTTGACCCCGTACACGGCGAGGGCTGTGGCTATTTCACCGGCAAAGCGGTTCTCCCATCCGAGCACGACTACGGCCCGGTCTGAGGGGAGAGCCCGTACGTCGGCATCCAGCGCCACTTCCACGGCAGCCTGTCCCGACCTCACGAGTGATTCGGCGAGTTCACGGTACGATTTCAACATGCGGGCGGGCGAGGACGAGGGAAGGAGTATCAGCATCCTCTCTGCTCCCAGCACTTGGGAGATGGCAGGCGGGATCTCCCCCCTGCCAAGCCTGCGGAACACGTCGAACTCCGGGTCAACGTCAAGGCGCAGCGGCCTGTGGGGCAGCGGCACCTTGATCTCGGCTTCCCGGCGGTCCATCGGCACCGTAGTCTGGTACGCCCGTTCCTGCCCCTTCATGGTCACGGCAATCGGTACCCTCAAAAGATACGGCTCTCCTTCCTGAGCCTGCGAGAGACGAGCGGAGAGGAGATATCCATCGCCGTCCCTCGTAACCTTGACCCCCCCGAGTTCCAGCTTGGGGGCACCAGTCCGCGTCACCCACTGGGAGAATTCACCAGCGAGGCTCCTCCCGGAGGCTGATTCGAGGCTCTCTCTCAGATCGTCGAAAGAAGCGAAGGAAAACTTGAAAGTCCGGTAAAACCGTTGAAGGCCAGCGACAAAAGTATCGTCGCCAAGCTCCATGCGAAGCATGTGGAAGAACATGAGGGACTTTCCATAACCCACCGCTTCTGAGGGGGCGCTGTGGCGTGAACGGAACTCGGTGAGCGGGAAATCGCGTCCCCTGATGACATAGTCGGCGTATTTCTGGAGCGTCGCCTGTCGATACTCAGATCCGCCTCCCTGCTGCTCCTTGATGAGGTGGTCCGACAGGTAGGCAGTGAGACCCTCGGACCAGTTCCCCTTGTCATACGCAGGGAAGACGCCGTTCCCCCACCAGTTGTGCAGTATCTCATGGGGATAGGACGAATCGATTATAAAGGGGAACCGAATCACCTTCGGGCCGAGAAGGGTGAAGGAAGGCATGCCGAATCCGGTCTCCCAGAAATTCTCCACCAGAGCGAACTTATTGTACGGATAAGGTCCCAGGAGCGCCTCGTACATCGTGATATACCGGGATGTCGCATCAAGGTATTTCTTCGCAAGCGCGTCATCCGGTTCGCGGAGGAACACCATCGCCCGTACACGCCCCGGAGGCCCTGCATACTCAACGAACCTCGCGGCAACGAGATAAATCTCGTCCTGCGGATCCGCCGACTCCCATTTTGTCACGGCGGCATCGCTCTTCTCTTCATGGAAGACCAGGGAACCCTGGCTCACTGCATACCAGTCCCTCGGCAATGACACGGTGAGGCTGAAGGTGAGCAGAGGAGAGTCGAAGGCGGGATACCAGAGGGACGCACCATCGAGGAACACCCCCTCCCCGGAAATAATCCCAGGGGTAGACCTGAAGCCACGTGCCTGCTCGCTCGCATAAGACTCCAGCGGATGATGGATCGTGCCGCCGTATTCGATCACACATTCCGTCACACCAGGGGAGAGGTCAAGCCTGAAGACCTCCCGAGGCACCTCCCCACCGATCGAAGCCATGCGGGCAATCGAGACCCCGGGGGTCGGCGAGGAGGGCTGAAGGCCACCGTGGAGCACAAAGGTCACCTCACGCTGACCTTCACCTTTCAGTGTAACCGTGTCTCTTGCCGAGAGCCGTCTCTCTTCAGGAGAGACCGTGACCACCAGATCATGATGCACCTTCACGTCAGGCCGTGAGGCCCGGGCGGTGGAGGACAAACCGACGAGGACTGTCAGGATGCACGCCGCCGACAGCGCGATAGCAGGCCTGGTCAAACCCATCATTGCCTTCACTCGACCCAGTCGGCAATGAAGATGTCCGTGGCTCTGGGCTTTTCAGGGTTTCTGTTCGACGCAAACACAATCTTCTTGCCGTCGTGGGAGAACATCGGGAAGCTGTCAAAGACATTGTTGTAAGTGAGCCGCTCGAGCCCGGTACCGTCGGCATTAATGATATAGAGCTCGAAATTGTGGCCGAACTTCTTGATGTCATCCCTCCAGTCATCCATATTGCTCGAAAACACGATACGCTTGCCATCGGGGTGCCAGGAGGGTGCGAAATTGGTGGCTCCATTGTGAAGGACCCTCTTCTTGTTCGACCCGTCCGCGCCCATCACCCAGAGATCGAGCGGGAAAGGGAGGATGTAATCGTTTTCCATGCAGTCGCGCCATTTTGCCTTGTCCTCCTCGGTCTCGGGATACCAGGCCCGCCACACAATCCTGCTGCCATCAGGTGAAAACCACGGTCCCCCGTCATACCCGACCCGGTCGGTGAGGCGCCGGACATTCGATCCGTCGGAGTTCATGACATAAATGTCGAAGTCCCCCTCCCTCTGGGACCCGAAGACGATCTGAGTTCCGTCGTGCGAGATCACCGGTTCTGCATCGTACTTCGGATTGTCGGTGATCCTCTTGAGGCCCGAACCGTCCGCCTGTGCCGCGAAGATGTCATAAGGGTAGAGGGGCCAGATGTAATGGGATCCTGAAGACGCCGCAGGCTTAGGAGGACATTCGCCGGGCAGATGGCTCGTGGATGAGAACACGATCCTCTTACCGTCGGGGAAGAAGAAGGAGCAAGTATGCGCTCCATGGTCAGGGCTCACCATGACTTTGTCAGACCCGTCGGTGTTCATCACCCAGATCTTATCGCAGCCATATCCTCCCCGGTTCGACTGGAAGATGAGTTTCCTGCCGTCCCGGCTGAAGTAGGCCTCGCCGTTGTCCCCATCAAACGTGAGTTGCGTAATGTTCTTCATATGAACTTCCCGGAACCCCGGGTCCTGGCCTTTCGCGTCCGTCCCCCCGTGGCTGATTGCGCAGAGCAGGAGCACGCACACGGCGGCATATATCGGGAGCCTCCTCATCGTCCTTCCTCCATTGCCTTCATCTGAGATGTTCCAGTCTCAGTATACCCTGCCCCGTGCGGCCATGGAAAGGACAACGCACCAGACGATGGGCACCTTGCGGCAGTTTGCAGGCGCCGCCCTGGCAAAAGGGAGTCGCGCGGCGCATATTGCATAGGCTACTAAACAGTGCTATGATGTTACCAGAGAAGGCTGAAAGCATTGCGCCTGGGACAACTTGCGTAGGAATGCGGATAAATGTCTGACAGAACGCGCAGGCTTGTGCTATGAGACAGCGGTAACACCGGGAGATGACAGCATGCGCGAGAGCGAAAAGCTTATCTTTATTTTCGT
>JBLMXV010000122.1:0-7193 GCA_050257935.1 Chloroflexota bacterium | reverse complement strand
CGGTGGCGAGAGCGTCAGTATCTCCCATAAAATCGGGCGTCAGGACCTCAACCTTGGCTTCGCATACCCGGTCCCTGATCGCCCTCACCGTCGCTGCGAAATGGGCTGCGCCACCGTCCGGTAGGTCATCTCTCGTGACCGAGGTAATCACCACGTACCGCAGCCTCATCTGCCTTGCAGCCTCGGCCACCCGCGAGGGTTCGTCGGGATCAACCGCAGCGGGCTCGCCCCCTTTCACCGAGCAGAACCCACACCTCCGCGTGCATCGGTCCCCGAGTATGAGGAACGCGGCTGTGGGCTTCGAGAAGCACACATGCTGGTTGGGGCATCTCGCCTCTTCACACACAGTCGAGAGGCGTTGACCCCTCAGGAGATGGCGCGTTCCATGAAGCGATCCCCCCTTCGTCTTGGTCCTTATCCACTCGGGAATCGGCATGCACCACCGTTGGGATCTATCACCGGTCAGTTCCCTTGCGGACATTCCGCCGCATTTCGCGTGTGAGGCCCGGAACAGGAGTCGGTGTGGTCGGAGCGAAAGGATGTGTGAAAGGGGCCCGCTCAGGGGCCCCTGGCTTGGTTAGATTTTCATCACGTTTGCGGCCTTCGGTCCGCGGTCACCTTCGACTATGTCGAACCTGACCCGCTGGCCTTCGGCCAATGTCTTGAAGCCATCACCCGAGATAGAAGAGTAATGCACGAAGACATCCTGTCCATTGTCCTGCTGAATGAAGCCGTACCCTTTGGATTCATTAAACCACTTCACTTTTCCCTCAAAAGCCATTACTGCTACATCCTCCTTTTTCCCTGAAAACCAGGTTACTGAACCCCGAACACACACTCGGGAACGATGTGTTATACCACGAGCCATTTCCAAAAGTAAAGAAAAAAGTCAGCGAATTCTCACCCTGATCCCGATCCTTCCTCCCCGGCTGCCTTCGCCTCCTTCCACAAGTCGTCCATTTGATCGAGAGTCATCTGCGCGAGGTTTCTCCCCGTCTCAGCCGCCCTCTTCTCGACATAGTGAAACCGTGACACGAACCTGGAGATCGTCTTCCTGAGGGCGTCTTCGGGATTCACCTTCACGAACCGCGACACGTTCACGATCGAAAACAGCACGTCCCCCAATTCCTCTTCAATCTTCGCCTGGTCCTTTGCATCAAGGGCATCCCTGAATTCCGAGAGTTCCTCCTCCAGTTTCGCAATCACCTCATTCGTCTGCTTCCAGTCGAATCCCACTCTCGCCGCCCTTGACTGGATCCGGTGCGCCCTGAGCAACGCGGGGAGTTCCCTCGGAACGCCTTCCATGACCGACTCCTTGTGCTTGCCTTCCTCCCTTTTTCTCTCCTCCCACTGCCTCATCACTGCATCCGCAGTATCGAAGACTGCCTCACCAAAGACATGGGGGTGCCTGTGGATCAGCTTCTCATTGATCGTCCTCGCCACATCCTCCATGTCGAACTCGCCCCTATCTTTCCCTATCTGCGCCTGAAACACTATCTGCAAGAGAAGGTCGCCCAGTTCCTCCCTGATCTTTTCGGGGTTGTCTTCATCTATCGCCTCGATGAGTTCGTAGGCCTCTTCGAGGATGTAGGGTGTGAGCGACCGCCTCGTCTGTTCCCTGTCCCAGGGGCAGCCGTCCTCGCCACGGAGCCTCGCCATGATTTCCACAAGCTTGTCGAAATTGCCCATTTGTTACCGCGTCAGTATCTCGAGGATCTCCGTGTAGCGGGCAGCCGTCTTCCGGACAATGTCATCGGGAAGCTCAGGTCCGGGATAGGTCTTGTCCCAGTCGAGCGTGAGCAGATAATCGCGAACGATCTGCTTGTCATAGCTGTCCTGGCCCTGACCCGGCCGATAGTCCTTCGCTGACCAAAACCTCGAAGAGTCAGGGGTGAGCAGTTCGTCGATGAGTATCAACTCTCCCTGGTACGTCCCGAACTCCATCTTCGTGTCCGCGATAATGATGCCCTTCTTCTCTGCAATTTCCCTCGCCTTCAGGTAGACCCTGAGGCTCACGTCTCTTATCCGCTCCGCCGTCTCTCTGCCGACGGTCTTCACCACCTCATCGAAGGTGATGTTGATGTCGTGTCCCTCTTCGGCCTTGGTGCTCGGGGTAAAGATCGGCTCATCAAGTCTCGAAGACTCCACCAGCCCACGGGGAAGCGCAATGCCGCATATGGTCCCCTGCTCCTTGTATTCCTTCCATCCCGAGCCCGATAGATAGCCTCTCACGATGCACTCAACAGGGAGAGGCGTTGCTTTCTTCACGAGCATACTCCGGCCTTCGAGCACGTAATCTTGACCCCTGAGTTCCGGGGGGAAATCACCCACTTCCGTAGCGACTACGTGGTTGTCCACAATGTCCTTAACCTGGTTGAACCAGAAGAGAGAAATTCGTGTCAGGACCTTGCCCTTTCCCGGGATGCCTCCGGGAAGTACGACATCAAAGGCCGATACGCGGTCGGACGCGACGAGCAAGAGGTAGTCACGCAGCTCGTAGATGTCCCTCACCTTGCCGCGCCTGAGCAGCCTGGCTCCGGTGAGTTGTGTCTCCCTGATTATCGAGTTCACTGTTCCTCCTGGCATGGGTTGCGAAACGAGGATTAATGATGAAGGCACTTCAATGCCGTCCGATCATCATACCAGCACCCTCGCCGTTACGACAAGCGCATGTGGGGACGAACAGGTGCATCGCACATGAACTCATTTTCGCCATCACTGTGCCTCCGATAACCTTTGCTCGACAGAGTAAGGTATACTGTAGCGGTTTCCGCGGTCCAGTGATGGCTCCGTCTGCGCCAGACGTGGACGGCTCATATCGTCTGACAGGAGGTTAGGGTATGAAGATCAATTCCGCATCTCTTCTCTTTGTGGGTGTTCTTGTGTGTGCCGCCTTTGCAGTGCACAGCGTCACTGCTGCGCAGGCTGCAAAGTCAGTGCTAAAGACAGGCGAAGCTATGGGCACGCTGTCGATCGACGGAAAGACAATCGAGCTTAAGCACGCTTACGCGATGGCTCAGCCGAATACGTTCGAGAAGGAAAAGACCGATATCGCGGTCCTCCTGACTCAGCATGCACTGCCGGAAGGCGCACTCAAGGACCTCGAAGACCTTGGCGACGTCACACAGGGGCTCAAGGGGTTCGTGTATTTCAAAATCCAGGATCAGAGCAAACCTGTCTACGAAATGATCGACCATCCGGCCCTCGGAGACACACGCCTCATGATGTCGGGCTTCACACACGCGTCTTTCACGGCAGAATCTCTATCCAAGGATCTTATAGAAGGGTCGTTCAAGACAGACAAGCCCGAGCAGTTCATCGACCACAGGTACGAGCTTCAGGTGCGGTTCAGCACCTCCATCGCGCAGGCGAAGCGCCCGGAGCCCCTGCCTAATGCAACGACGGGCACCAAGCTCCCTGCGGACGGGGGAGAACCGGGCAAGACGTATCTCCGCTACCACAAGGCTTTGCTGAACAAGGACATCGCTACCGTCCGGAAGGTGGCTCCCGAGCCAGATGCCCCCATGACTGAGGAACAGATGAGGAAAGCTATCGAGTTCATGGCCGAGCTGACACCGAAGGACACTGCGATCACCGAAGGGTATGTGCAGGGTGACAGGGCGGTTCTCTACCTGACCGGCACTTTCGACGGTGAGAAGAACTACGGCACCGTGGAGATGATCAGGAAGGGCGGAGCTTGGAAGATCAAGAAAGAGATGTGGAGCAATACGCCGCCGGAGAAATAGGGATTCGCAACGGTTCAGAGCCATCGGACAAGGGAGGAGAGGGACGGTGACAGGAGTCGCAGTGTTACCGCTCGAAGATCCGCAGCTCGCGATGCCTTGGGGCATCCGCAGAGGAATTTAAGTGGGTGGACATCCTTGGTGGTACTTCGTGCCGTATAGGACTTATATCGAAGCTGCCCTTCAAGAGCTAAGAGAACGTGAATTCAAAGCTGGAAGGTATAATCCTGCTGTGCGCTTTCCGCAATTTCCACGCACTCCGGAATCTCCTTCACCGGTACCTCGGCACGCCTCCATCGACGAAGCGTTGGACTCATCAGGAGAAGACGGAACCCGGTCCATTCTGGACATGATGACTGTTTCCGATGCGCCTGATTACAGCTGTGGTCTCTCCTCTTAGAGATCATAAACTTAGAGAATTGTTTGGAACGACTCAGCCGACACACGAGGCGATGGAAGAAAACGACACTCTGTTCGAGAATCTCGAAAGGGGCAAAGGTATCTATAATCATTGTTTACAGAGAGGGTGTGCCGAGTGAGATTTTCTTTGCCGGATACTCGTTTGACTAGTTTGCGAGCCTCTCGCCTGGATTAGGAAGAACTCATGAGTGCCGCCGCCAACGCTAAGGGCTCCGCCACACTCACCATGAGTTCTCGCAACCCGACGGGAAATCCCATGACGTATCCGCGCTGAGCCAGTTTCAGGTAGATAGTCAGAATTCCCCGTCCCGATCCGTTCACCAGCCATCGACCAGCAAACCCATGCACTCCCCTGCTCAGAGGGCGTTCGTGCGTTTCTGCGGCTAGGGCAATAGCTGTTCTCGGAAAGCGAGATCGAAACGCCCAGCCCATTTGCACTCGGACCTCCCCAACACTCACCTCGACATAGGAGCTCACAGGAGGCAGAAACAAGGCACTCGATAGAATTCCGTACCATCTGTCAAAGTCAATGGGAAAATCGCTGTGGTTTCATCGAATTCCAACTCGTTGCTCGCCGGCCCAACTGAAGCAAGCCGGGCATGCGGTACCCTCTATTTTGAAATGCTGCGCAAAGGCGATAATGCTGCCGCACGCACAGCTATCGATCGAGTATCGCGAGTGTCGCGAGACACACACCGACAAGAAGCAATGCAATGAAGGGCGGAACAGCCTGTGTGGCAACTCCGACTAACAACAGTGCGCCCACGCCGACTATATGCAGCCGCGGCCGGACCTTCGGCACCGCCCACAGATACCAACCCTGGGCTGCCAGGAAGAGAACCGGACCTCCACCCAGCAGCAGACTCAACGTGAACGAGGTGTGTCCATGCGGGTGCGCGATCACCTCTTCATTCGCCACCGCTACGGCTATGAGTCCTGCAACCATTATCGTGAGAGCATTTACTGCGTGGCGACTGACGCGAATGGGGTCACTCGTTGCTTCCATGTGCCGAATGACGAGCCTATGCGACCGCCCGAAAGCAAGCGCCCACAGGGCGACCGTTCCCGTCAATGCGAACATGCCCGTCGCCAGGGTGATCACGGTTATGGATTCTTTGACAATGGCCGCACCCGTGGTAAGCACCGTTTCACCGAGCGCAATGATCAGAAACAGTCGGCAGCGTTCGAGCATATGGCCCGCGTTGAACTGAATATTCTCAGAATGCAGCCGACGGCCGGGGATAGGATGCGCCAGCCATCTGCCGATCTGATCGATCCCGGCGGCCGAGGCCCAGTATATGAGGCGGTCTTCAGCACTTACGGCAGCTCCCACTATCCACAGAGGGGTAGTGGCGATCAGCCAGATAAGCGTCCGGACGTAGTGGTCCCGGAACACCGCGTTGGTTGCATTTACGAGGGTCCAGACGTTACGCCCCAGCATGATCAGCAGAAGCGGAATGACGAAGACCCAGCCGGAGGTGGTGAAGGCCCTGGTCACCGACGCGTTCATGAACAGTCCCAGCAGCATCACCGAGAGGACCAGCCAGTAGGTCCGGGACTCATCGGCCCTGATCATGGTAGCTGACCAGCTTGTAGTGAACCATGCCGCATAGATCGCAACCAGCATCACCACGGTCTCGGCGCCGCCGCGCCACGAGAGGTGAGTCAGGAGATGGCTCGAGAGTTGTGAAACCGCGAACGCGAATACGAGGTCGAAGAAGAGTTCCAGGGGAGTGACCTCATATCTTTGTTCGGTAATGTCGTGAATGGAATGGTTCCTCATGTGCCTCTTTCCGCCTTCCAGTCTGGTCGGCGGTCACCCTGCTTCATTGGCGCTCCTGCCATGCAGCCCAGCCTGATGGCTGAGACCTCCAGATCGCTTTACCTGACTGTCTTTTTCCAGTGGAATGTTTCTCCTTCAGACAAATGCTTTTCCCAGAACCGAACAGCATGGTCCAACCATCCTTCAGCGTCGGTGCCTGTGCCGAGCCCGAAGCCGTGACCGGCAGTTCTGTATCTGCGATATTCTATCTCTACTCCGGCGTTTCGCAGATTCTCGACGCGCCTGTCAACGACCGCTACATTCGCGATGGCATCATTTGCGCTTACCGTAATAAAAGTTGGAGGAAAATCTTTGGAAAAACTTGACTGACCGGTATATGTAATGACAGCTATCGATGGTTTCGGCAGAGTACCGCCCCCGTAAGCTGCAACTCCGCTCAAAGCAATATTGCCTACCATCCTGGCGCCGGCAGAACCTCCCCATAAAGAGTAATCTTCAGTGCTTACCCCAAGTGCATCCGCGTTCCTGAAAATATAAGTTATTGCCGCCGCCAGATCTTCCGTTGCCTCTTTCTGGCTCCCTATGCGATAGCGCATGACGAAAGCGTTATACTTCTTTTTGCTTATCTCCAAAGCGAGCGGAAAGCCTTCATGCAGGGAGCCCACATAGGAAAATCCTCCGCCAGGGCATACAATGGCAAACGGGGCTCCCGGTGCTCCCCGGTAGAAGAAGAGTCCTGTGTGTTCTCTTGCAGGGTCCTCCTGCTTTTGCTGTTCGGTGTAGAAATCGTAGAATATGGTTTTACCGTCTTTGACTTCGTCAATCATGTGGTTAAGCGCGCCCACTACGATGTCAGGGTTAACATGGCCGTGGTAAGGCAGGAGCGAACGAACATTGCTCAACGGCGTATCATAGTGATCGGTGTCATTCTCCCTCGGCAGTATAAGCCGGCTAAAGCCTTTAAATGCCGGATGGTTCATGAGGCGGCGAACGGAATCCTCGGACGCTATATAGTCGCAGCTTCCATGCTCTTTCAAGGCCATCCTCTTTTCGTAAGATGTTATATGGAGTTCCTCAGCCTCTTGAGCTGTGAAATCTCGGCCAATGATAAATGAGAAGATAATCCCGATGCAGAGCAATGCTTGTATTCGACTCGGCAAGCCGCCTCCTTAACCCTTTTGGCCGACTGACGCCTATATCTTCTTCCCCTTCTCATATGTTTCATTCATCGCCTTGCTTCCTTTGAT